>NZ_CP048029.1:2832500-2989870 GCF_011290485.1 Caldichromatium japonicum
CTCAAGCTCGACCTCATCGATGCGATGGTGGCCGCCGCCAATCCCAACGAGAGCGACGAGTTGGTCGCGGCCCTCGAGCGCTCGGCCTGCCCTACCTGTGGTTCATGCTCTGGGCTCTTTACCGCCAATTCGATGAATTCACTGGTCGAGGCCCTGGGCCTGGCGTTGCCGGGCAATGGGACCTTGGTCGCGACCCATGCGCGCCGGCGCGAACTGTTTTTGGAAGCAGGTCGCCTGATCGTGGATCTGGCCCGCAGATATTATGAGCAGGGCGATGAGCGGGTCCTGCCGCGTTCGATCGCAAGCTTTCAGGCCTTCGAGAACGCCATGAGCCTGGACATCGCCATGGGTGGATCGACCAATACGGTGTTGCATCTCTTGGCTGCGGCGCATGAGGCCGCGGTCCCATTCGGCATGGCTGATATCGACCGTCTAAGTCGCAAGGTCCCCAACCTCTGCAAGGTCGCCCCCTCCAGCCAGTATCACATGGAAGACGTCCATCGCGCCGGCGGGATCATGGCGATCCTGAGTGAACTCGAGCACGCTGGGCTCCTCCATACCGAGGTGCCGACCGTCCATAGCCCGACCCTCGGCGAGGCCATCGCTCACTGGGATGTGCGCCGAAGCAATGATCCTAAAGCCCAGCAGCGGTTTCGCGCTGCACCCGGCGGCATCCCCACCCAGGTGCCGTTCAGCCAGGAGACCGAATGGGCGCTCGACCTCGACCGGGCAAACGGCTGTATCCGCGCTTACGAACATGCCTATAGCCAAGACGGGGGGCTTGCGGTCCTCTATGGCAACCTCGCTGCAGAGGGCTGTATCGTCAAGACTGCAGGCGTGGATCCGGCGCTTTTGACCTTTCGCGGTCCGGCAAGGATCTTTGAAAGCCAAGAGGAGGCAGTGGACGGCATCCTCAACGACCGCGTGCAGCCAGGCGAGGTGGTGGTCATCCGTTATGAAGGACCCAAGGGGGGGCCGGGGATGCAGGAGATGCTCTACCCCACGAGCTATCTCAAGTCCAAGGGCCTGGGTAAGCTCTGTGCCCTGGTCACCGACGGGCGCTTTTCGGGCGGGACCTCGGGGCTGTCCATCGGTCATGTCTCGCCCGAGGCCGCGGCAGGGGGGGTGATCGCCCTAGTCGAGGAGGGGGATCTGATCGAGATCGATATCCCCAACCGCCGTATCGAGCTTTTGGTGAGCGAGGACGAGCTCAACCGCCGCCGCCAGGTGATGGAGACGCGCGGTCACCATGCCTGGAAACCTCTGACCCGTCAGCGCCAGGTCTCGCAAGCGCTCAGGGCCTATGCCGCATTCACCACCAGCGCCGCGCAAGGGGCGGTGCGCGATCTGACACGATTCAGCTAGGTGAACATCTATGTCTGGACATTCCGCTCAGCAAGCGTTCCAACCGCTGAATCTGGCGATACTCACCGTCTCGGACAGCCGCGATGAGACGACCGATCGCTCGGGCCAGTTATTGATCGAGTCAGCGCAGGCGGCAGGTCATCGGGTGGTGGCGCGCGAGATCGTCCCCGATGACCGCTACCGCTTGCGCGCCGTCTTTTCGCGCTGGATCGCCGACCCTGAGATCGCGGCGATCATCAGCACCGGCGGGACGGGGATCACTGGACGCGACTGTACCCCAGAGGCCGTGCTACCCCTGCTCGATAAGGAGCTGCCTGGATTCGGCGAACTCTTTCGCAGCCTCTCATTCACTGAGATCGGGACCTCCACCATCCAGTCGCGGGCGCTCGCAGGGATCGCCAATGCCACCCTGATCTTTTGTCTGCCGGGCTCAACGGGGGCCTGTCGCACTGCTTGGGAGCGGATCCTCAAGCCCCAGCTCGACAGCCGCACCCAACCTTGCAACTTCGTTCAACTTCTGCCGCGATTGCGCGAGTCATGAGCCAGACCTCCTGCACCAGTAAACCCAAGGCCCTGACCCTGGATCAGGCCGTCGCCCGGCTGATCCAGGCTGTTCAGCCGCTCACCGAGACCGAAACGGTCGCCTTGGCCGATGCGCTCGGTCGCGTCCTGGCCGAGCCCGTGAGGAGCGCTATCGACGTACCCCCTTGGGATAACAGTGCCATGGACGGCTATACCATCCGGATCTCTGACCTTGCCGCAAGCGGTGGGTGTCTGCCGATCGCCCAGCGCATCCCCGCCGGACACATGGGCGAGCCGCTCGCACTGGGGACGGCGGCGCGGATATTCACTGGCGCACCCATCCCCGATGGCGCGGATACCGTGGTCATCCAAGAGGTCTGTCGCGAATCTGCGGGCGAGGTCCAGATCCCGCTGGACATCCAGGTTGGCGCCAATATCCGCCGCCGCGGCGAGGATATCCGCGAGGGCAGCACGGTGCTCGCCGCGGGGACGCGCCTTTCCCCTCAGCACCTGGGGCTTGCGGCCTCGATCGGGTGCAGCGCCCTGCAGGTCTATCGCCGCCTGCGGGTCGCGATCCTGACCACCGGTGATGAGATCGTTGAGCCCGGGGTCCCCTTACAGCAGGGCCAGATCTATAACTCGAACTGGTATCTCTTGGCCGGGCTCTTGCGTCACTGGGGGTGCGAGGTTTTGGATCTCGGGATTGTGCACGATGACCTGGGGGCAACGGTTGCCGCCTTAAACCAAGCATCGAAGGCGGATCTCATCATCGCCAGCGGCGGGGCCTCGGTCGGCGACAAGGATCACCTCAGACCTGCGGTCGAGCAGCTCGGCCAGCTCGAGTTCAGCGAGATTAGGATCCGCCCGGGCAAGCCGGTAGCCTTTGGTCGGGTTGGCCAAACGCCCATCCTCGGCTGCCCAGGCAATCCTGTCTCGCTCTTTGTGACCGCGCTCCTTTTCGCCCGCCCCCTGATCCGACGATTGCAGGGGATCGATCCCGATCATCCACCGCGTCTGTTGCCGGTGCGCGCGGCCTTCGATTGGCCCAAGCCCGATCGCCGGATGGAGTTTCATCGCGCGCGCCTGGTTCGTTTGGAAGACGGCGAGCTGGGTGTAGAAGTCTATCCCAGCCGCTCGTCAGCGGTGCTCTCCTCGGTCGTCTGGGCCGATGGGTTCGTCCAGCTCGAGCCCGAGCGAGTCTTGCAACGCGGCGATCGGGTCGAGTTCTTGCCCTTTTCCGAACTTTTGAGTTGAGTGTAAGGCCATGATCTGGGTCCGCTATTTCGCCAGCCTGCGCGAGCGCCTCGGGGTCTCCGAGGAACATCTCGATTGGTATGAGGAGCTCGGCACTGTCAGCGCCCTGCGTGCCTCCCTGTGCGGACGCGGCGGCGTCTGGGCCGATTCCCTGGCCCCCGACCAGCAGGTCCTCTGCGCCGTCAATCAAGAGCTCTCCCCGCCAGGGGCCCAGGTGCGCGATGGCGATGAGGTCGCATTCTTTCCGCCGGTGACAGGTGGCTAGCGCATGGAACCCGATGTACCCCTTGATCCTCCCGAGGATCTGATCGAACCGCCAACCCAGGGCCCTTCCCCTTGGCAGCAACCCTTACCTGCCTCAGCCACGAAGGGGTTCAAGGGCTGGGGCGATGAGGGCGGCGAGCGCCTGGTGCCCCCGTTGCGGGAGACCGCCAGGCCCCGCGACCCCCTCATTCGCGCCGCCGAAACCGCCCAGCGGCGCCCTTCCCCGCCGCCGTCGTCCCCGCCGCCGTCCAGAAACGCCAAACAGCTCGTCGCCGAGCTGTTGCGCCAATTGCCCGAGGATTGCACCATCGAGGAGATCCAGTGGCAGCTCTATGCCCTGGAAAAGGCCCAGCGCGGGCGCGAGGACATCGCCCAGGGGCGCGGTTATCTCAATAGCGAAGCCAAGCAGCGCCTCGACCGATGGCTGGAGAGCTGATCTGGTCGCGCACTGCGCTCGATGACCTGGAAGCGCTCGCCACCTTCACCGGCCGCGGCTCTTGGACCCAGGCGCGGCGTCTGGTCGAGCAGGTTTTGGTAGCCGCCGAACGCCTGTTGGTTCGTGCCGAGTCTCGGTGGGGGCAGATGGAGGACGGCATCCGCGCCTGTCGCATCCAGGGCTGGTCGCTGCTCTATGAGCGCCAGGGCCAAGACATCCATCTCCTGGCGATTGTCCAGGCGCCTTTATCATCTACCCCCGCGCGCAGTGCGCCTTAGCTGTAAGGTGCGCAATGCACACCCTACGCCAGTCTGCCGCACCGTCTGTGTTGGGAGTGTATTTCGAGGGGCAACCGGCCAACACGAGCGCATCTTGGGTGTGTCGAATGCGGCTTCGTGGAACAGGCCGAAGCGACTCAAGGGCGGATCAATACTGCGCTTGAGCGCTGGAGGCATCTTTAGCCTTCAGACTGAAGGGGATGAAAAAGGCCGGGATCGTCCGCCCTCCAAAAAACCAAAGGGTGCCGGTCCGAGGACAGGTTAGGGGGATGGGCATAATGCTGCCCTTCCCCGCTCACTATTGTTTGGCCTTGAGTCGCGCTAGACGTTCGCTGGCCGACTGGGCCGGTGCTGGTTCACCGCGGGCGGCGGCGAGCGCTGCGGCGAGATGCGGATCATCCTGCTCGGGGCGAGTGGGGGCCAACAGTCGGGCCTTGGCACTGGCGGCCTCGGCTTGGGCGCGATCACGCGCTGCCGCCTCTTGCATAGCCTTGAGTGCGACATTCAAACTGCTGGTTGCCGTACTTAAACCTGCAGCCCGACGTGCGGTCTCGGCCTGACGTTCGGCCTGGAGGCGCTGCTGAGCGGCGCGTTTCATATCACGCTCGGCCTGCTCCAACTGATGCCGCGCCTCCTTGAGCTTGGCGCCGGCCTCGGTATAGGCCCGCTCCAGCATCGCCAAAAACTCTTGGGCCTCCTGTGCCTCGCTGCGTTCGCGCTCGACCTCTGGGGTCATCTGTTCGAGCAGGTCAAGGAGGGTATTGAGGCTCTGCTCGAGGGCAGCGCGCTGACCGGGGTCGGTCTCAGCGGCAATCTGGGATTGCAGGAGCTCGGCAGCAGAAAGGCGCTGGTCGAGCAGCGACTGGATAGCGTCGGCCTCCTGCCGTTCGCGTTCATAGGCGGCACGCGCCTGGGCGACCTCCACTCCCAGGGCGTCGAGCTCTTCTTCCATGGCGCGCAGTTCTGCCTCGGTCGCACCCTTGGGGTCCCACCGGACCAGGGCCTCGATCCCTTTCTGGACGGTCTGATCGGTCTTGACCCCAAGGAAGTGGCGGATGAAGTTCAACATGATAGGGCGTTCCTGAAGGATGAGATGGACAATCAACAGGGCGCGGTTCTAGCCGGCCATAGCCCCGGCATTGAGGAGGGCCACGGCTAGTTGCACTCCGGCCAGATGCAAGGCAGCAGCGCGGTTGTCTGCAGCGATGGCCGCCGGCAGGTCGCGTGCAACTAGGACACACACGCCAAAGGTCAGTAATTGGATCGCTACGGCCACCATCCCCCAGAGCAGGATGTCGAGCCAAAACTGGCTGGTGGCAAGGGTGACGGCCAAAGGGATGGCCAGCGCGATCCAGGCAGCACCCAGGGTCAGGCCAGCTGCGAGTGTGCCTTGGCGGATCAGCTCATATTCGCGAAAGGGCGTGAGCTTGGTATACAAGGAGATACCGGCGAGCAATAGGCCGAGAGTAAGTGCCAGGTGCCACAGCAAGAGGGGCAGACCGCTGGTCAGGGCCTGCCAGAGCGAGGCGAGGGTTTCAGTCACGATCGAAACTCCAGCATGATCAGTTGAGATTGAGGCTGGCGGGCGAGATGTCGATGCCGACGGTCAGCGACACCCAGGCACCGTTACCTTGTTCGTGAGCGGCGATCCACAGATATTCAAATTGCGGTGCCAGGCTTTGGGCGCCCGTGGGACGGACATAGAGCATGGCCTGCTGGCGACAGGGCGCCTCGTCTATCGCAGACTCAGTAAACTGGCGCGGCGTCAGACGCTTGGGTCCGGGTGACCATAAACGCTGATAGCGCACGCCGTCTTTGGTCTCGAACTCAGGCCAGCCGATCAGCCCCTGGTCAGGATCGAGCCAGACGGCCCATTCATCGGCATCGGCAGGCGCGACCTCGTCGAGATGCGAGAAATAACGGCATTCATCAGGCTGACCGCGCTTGTCCAGGTGGATCTGGATAAAGGCCGTGCCGCCTGCGACATAGAGCCGCTGCCAGACTTGGCCATCACCTGCGAGCTCGGTCAGGCGCTCGACCTCAACCAGGCCGCCTGTTCCCAGCGAGGGCGGCTGGACCTTAATCGTCTGACCACCCAGGATAAAGGGCGCCGGATCGAGCGCCAGCAGCATGCCCGGGCGTAGCCAAGTCGGCCGGGGCATCTGTCCGCTAGAGAAAGGCCGCTGCGTCTTGATGGCGACATCGCCAAAGAAACGCCGCCAAAGTAAGAGGCTGAGGATGGCGGCGAGCAAGAGGCCAAAGAGACCGGTCAGCAAGGCCGCAAAGGGAAAGGGCGCAGTTGCGGCTGTCCTGCGCTCCGCGAAGTGCGGTGGATAGCTCGGATCGCGGGGTCCGGAGAGGGCCGCCATGCCCGCATCCAAGGCGGCAAGCTGGCTGGCGACCGCCGGATCGCCTTGGGCGCGTGCCTCCGCCGCGGCGCGCCATTGGCGAAAGCCCGAATCCTCGGCATGATGATAAAAAAACTCGGTGACACCAGGTTGCGCAAGCCCAGCGAGCAGAATCCAGGGCCAGGCATTCGACCAGTCAAAGGCCGCTGGTAGGCGCGATCTCGCCGGCAGATGCTGGCCAGATGCGACCGGTGCAGGATGCGGGGCAGAGAGATCAGCTGGCCATTGGACCGACGGGCGGCGCACGGCTGGGGGGGTGGAAACAGTCGAAGGTCGGCGAACCCGGGCCTCGCCGGCATCCTGGCCCGGGCGCTCGCGGGCGCGGAAGGCATCGAGCGCTTGGCGAGCAGCCTGGCGGGAGATGGCACGATCGGCGCTGCTGCCCGCAAGCGATGGGGCCGGCGTCGCGGCGCTTGGGAATGGACGACGATACCCCGCGCTCGTCGAAGCCGTGCGCCCTTGCCCCGGAGAGGCAGAGGGGGTACGCACCCCCAGCGATGAGCGTACCCCGCCGCTGTTGTCTGTCGGGGCCTTGCCCCAGCCATTGGCGGGCGCGATCAAGGCGATGGCCAAGACCAAGGACAGGGGCAGCAGGTTCAGACCGGAGCGAGGCGAGAGCATTGATTTGAGCGGCAAATGGGTTTAGGTTCATTCTGAACCCCCGACGGTCACCTGGCAACCGGCGCCCCTATGATGGATCTGACGGTCAACAGGCTGTCACTGAGGTCGCGTGTTTTACTGGCGAGGGGTCTATGAATACACAACGATTGATCACTGCCGCGGCCGGGGCCGAGGACAATACCCTCGAGCAGGCGATCCGTCCGCGCCGTTTGCGCGACTATGTTGGCCAACCGGCGGTCCGCGAACAGATGGAGATCTTCATCGGCGCAGCGCGGGCGCGCGCTGAGGCGCTCGACCATGTGCTGATCTTCGGACCGCCTGGCCTCGGCAAGACGACGCTCTCGCACATCATCGCCCATGAGATGCAGGTCAATCTGCGCCAGACTTCGGGGCCAGTGCTGGAAAAGCCTGGCGATCTAGCCGCATTGCTCACCAACCTAGAGCCGGGCGATGTGCTCTTCATCGATGAGATCCATCGCCTAAGCCCAGTGGTCGAGGAGGTCCTCTATCCGGCGATGGAGGATTATCAGCTCGATATCATGATCGGTGAGGGACCGGCAGCGCGTTCGATCAAGCTGGATCTGCCGCCGTTTACCCTGGTCGGCGCCACTACCCGTGCCGGGCTCTTGACCTCGCCGCTGCGCGACCGCTTCGGGATCGTCCAGCGGCTCGAATATTACACGGCTGAGGATCTGGCCCAGATCGTCATGCGTTCGGCGCAGATCCTGGGGATCGCAGCGGAACCGGCGGGCGCCGCCGAGATCGCGCGCCGCGCCCGCGGCACGCCAAGGATCGCCAATCGCCTACTGCGGCGGGTGCGCGACTATGCCCAGGTGCGCGGCGATGGCCGGATCACCGCCGCGATCGCCGACCAGGCGCTCACTCTACTTAAGGTCGATGCGCGCGGGCTCGATCATCTCGATCGGCGGCTGTTGTCAACGATCATCGATAAGTTCGACGGCGGTCCCGTCGGGGTCGAGAGCCTGGCTACCGCCATCGGCGAGGAACGCGGCACCATCGAGGATGTGATCGAGCCCTTTTTGATCCAGCAGGGGTTCATGATGCGCACCCCGCGCGGGCGGGTGGCTACTGCATTGGCGTATCAGTACCTCGGGCTTCCTGCAAAATCGCTACCCACCTCAGACCTGCTCGCCCCCTTGGCCGCGGTCGGCAGCCAGCCCTGAAGTGTACCTTCAACCCATTTTGTTCTATGGTATAGGCGCCGCGCGCTCGCGCTCGCTGTAGCCGCGGCTATATCGAGAAGGTGTCCTTCTTACATCAATCAT
Organism: Caldichromatium japonicum; assembly: GCF_011290485.1. GTDB lineage: Bacteria > Pseudomonadota > Gammaproteobacteria > Chromatiales > Chromatiaceae > Thermochromatium > Thermochromatium japonicum. The sequence goes on from NZ_CP048029.1 coordinate 2,840,935, forward strand.
GTTGGAGAAGCGTCATGACCAAGAATATTGGCGGAGGTGACCGGATGGTTCGCTTCATTGCCGGTACCTTCCTCGTATTGATCGGCGTGGCCAAGAGCAGCCTGATGGTATGGTTTGGGTTGGCGCTCCTGGCGACGGCTTATCTGCGCACCTGCCCCGCTTATAGTGTGCTGAACATCGATACCACCCGCTAACCCCGGTCTGTGGTCTGAGCTTGCCAGGATGCGGCCCTGTGGCCCGTATCCTGGCAAAACCCTCCCGCCTTGAGGTCTCGAACCCGTTAACCTCCTGGTGCTATCGGCCCCTCACTGCCGCAGGCGCTGAGAAACTGCTATGAAGCTTTGGAAACGCAACCCCGATAAACTGCCTGCTGAACAGCCAGAGGTCACTGGATCTCCCCTTTCCCCCGCTAGCCCTGCCGAGCAGGTGGCGCTCGATCAAATGGCCTCGATCTTGAGAATCCTCGGCCAATACGCCTTTGACCTGGATGAGATCAAGGCATCCACCCTCGCCGAACAGATCGAGCGCTGGTGCATCCATATCCTGACCGCTGCGCCTGTGAACCAGGCCCGCGCTGCGTCCGCCCCGTCGCCGGCGGCGAACCCTGCACGCCGCGATTGGAGCGGTCTGCGCGATTTCGTGACCCGCATGCGCCGCAGCGAACAGAGCTTTGTCAACCGTCAGATCGTGGTAACCCGACAGGTGATGGGCGAGTTTGTCAAGACCGTCGGGATGGCGCTCGCTGAGGATCAAGAGGAGCAAGTTCAGGTGATGTCGGTAGTGGAGCGGTTGCGCCAGACCATCGAACAAAACGCCCCCTTGGAGGTCTTAAGCCGCGAGGCACTGGCTGCAGTCGAATCGATCACCGAGATCGCGCGCGAGCGTGAACGGCGCAATCAAGCGCTTTTGGCAGAGTTGAACAATCGGCTGCAGAGTCTGCGCGGCGAGCTCGATGAGGCCAGGCGTGAGTCGGCGATCGATCCCTTGACCCAGGTCGCCAATCGCAAGACATTCGACCGCCAGCTCGAGAGGATCTTTGAGCTCTCCAAGCTCTCGGGCGAACCGGCCTGTCTGGTCATGGTGGATGCCGATCATTTTAAAATGATCAACGACACCTACGGCCACCCAGCGGGGGATCATGTGCTCAAGGAACTGGCCAAGGCATGCACCAAAGGCTTTCCGCGCAAAAGCGATGTGGTGGCGCGCTATGGCGGCGAGGAGTTTGCCGTGATCCTGCCGGATACAGCACTCACCCAGGCCCTGCCTTTGGCCGAGCGCCTGCTCAATACGGTGCGCATCATGCGCATCGAGTATGACGGCCAAGGGATCGACCTGACGGTCTCGATAGGGATCGCCGAGTTACGCGATCATGCAACCCCCGAGGAATGGCTGAAGGATGCCGATAGCGCCCTCTACCAGGCCAAAACGGGCGGGCGCGACCAGATCGTGACGGCCACTGTTGTGTCCGCTCAATGACCCTCTGGGGGATGCTCGGCGTGGGTGCGATGTGAGGCAAAGGAGATACGGTCGAGCACACCCATCAGCAGCGCCGAGACCACGAAGGTCAAATGGATGACTACGTACCAGAGGAGCTTGTCGTTGGGGACGTGAGGGACATTGACAAAGATCTTCAAGAGATGGATCGATGAGATGGCGACGATCGAGGCCGCCACCTTGAGCTTGAGCGTCCCCGCATCGAGCTTGCCGATCCAATCGAGCTCGTCGCTGCCTTCACGCACATCGATGCGCGAGACGAAGTTCTCATAGCCCGAGAACATCACCATCACCAGCAGGCTGCCGACGAGCGACAGGTCGATCAAGGCCAAGACCACCAAGACCATGTCCGATTCGGAGATCTCCAGGATGTGGGAGAACAGGTGATAGAGCTCCTGGAAAAACTTGACGGACAGCGCGATTAGCCCCAAGGACAGCGCTAGATAAACGGGCGCCAGCAGCCAGCGGCTGGCATATAGCAAACGTTCGATGATGCGTTCGAGCACCTTGGTTCCCCTGTCACCTAAACGGAAAACACTCGCCGATTGTAGAGAATTCAATCCACTGACCCTAGCGGATTGGCTTAAACCACCTTTTCATTGCATGTCATAACAGAGATGGCGCAAGCGCATCAGGATGCCACCCGCGATGACAACCTGGAGACAGCATCATGCGCTCGTTTGAATCTGTCCTGGCTATGCTGCTGGTCTGTCCTGGTGCGATGATCAATTCTCGGCCGACGATCCCTGGCCCATCCCGCTGCCACCCCAAAGCCATCCATCCAGGGCTCGAGACCCTTGAGCGTGTCATATCCCGCATAATTATAGGGTCACTCGTGCAACATGCTGGTCGCTGCTGATATCAGTCCTGCATGGCCGGCAGGGGCGTTCGAGCGTTGAGGGCGGCCTGGGGCAGATGATGGTTGGAGGGCCAGGCACAGCGCAAGAGAGTGTGCTCCAGATCCTGGCCGCTGACCAAGTGGTGGCTCCTAAGCCCCTCCTCGCTACGACCGTTGACGCGCTCTACCCTGCCCGTGGTCTGCGCACCCTGCGGGGAGGTGTGCGCCGCAGCATGCTGCCAAGCACGGCACCCAACGCAGCGCAGGCGTGCTTGCCTGCCAGCATGCGCTCAGCGGTGGTAATAGACCGCTCGATAAACGCCTTGCCGTTAGCGGTCTGGATCTTGCGGGGGCGCAGCGGACAGGACTGGATGAGGCCTGATTTGCGCACAGTCGGCATGCAGCAGCGCTTGCAGAACGCTGCGCGCCATCAGATCGGCGCATCGGCTCGGTATGAGGCAATCAGCTGGGCGATCTCGCCGACCAGCTCCAGCAGGAGAGCTCGCGCTTTCGGGTCTAAGTCCGGTGAGGCAACTCGCCGCCAGGTCGGCGCTAGGCGCTGCCCTTCCCTGGCAGGCGCAGATCGGCAAGCCGTTCGAGGGCGCGCACCAAAGGTCTCCAGCGTGGCGGCGGCTCGAAGGCATCGAGAAAGTTTTTGAGATACAGACCGAGCTCGGTATCACCCGACATACGCAGCCGGCGCTGGAAAAAGAGGGTGTCGGCGTCCTCACGCCGTGCAGCCAAAAGCAGAAACTCATATAGATCGCCAGCGATGCTGGCGTCAGCGGGGCGAGTGTCGCCATAACCGCGGATACAACCGTTTTCTAGGCCCAGGCGGTAACGCAGCCCTAGATCCGCAATCTCGATGGCGATCTGCCGGCCTTGAAGAAAATCCAGCTCGCCGGCAGCGATGGCCTCGCGCATCACTTGATTGAGGATGGCGGCTAGTGCTTGGCTATGCAGGGTCCCAGGGACCAGACGCAGGGGCAGGGTCAGGGGGTATAACACGCGGGGCAGGCTCGGCATCGCGTTCATTCCGTTTCCAATCGTTGCACAATAGGCTGCGATTCTCTCCACTCCATCCCTTCGATACAAGCACCGGAGAACCTCATGGCCACCAGTCTGCTCGCACTGCTCGATGATATCGCCAGCGTCCTGGATGATGTCGCGCTCTTGACCAAGGCCGCGGCCAAAAAGACCTCTGGGGTCGTCGGCGACGATCTGGCCGTCAACGCCGAACAGGTGAGCGGTATCCGAGCCGAGCGCGAGCTACCCGTGATCTGGGCAGTGGCCAAGGGTTCTGCGATCAACAAAGCGATCCTGGTCCCTCTGGCATTGGCGATCAGCGCCTTAGCGCCCTGGGCGGTCCTGCCGCTTTTAGTCCTCGGCGGCTTATATCTCTGTTACGAAGGCGTAGAAAAGCTCGCCCATCAATGGGCCCGCCGCACTGCTGCAGGCCAAGGGCAAACAGCCCATGGGGCGGAGGGAATGGCGGTAGGGACGGATGCGGCGGCCTTGGAGCAAGCCAAGATCCGGGGTGCGATCCGCACCGACTTTGTCCTATCGGCCGAGATCATCGTCATCGCGCTCGGCACGGTCGAACAGGCCGATCTCCTGACCCAGACATTGGTGCTTTCGATCGTCGCGGTCCTGATGACCCTGGGGGTCTATGGTCTGGTCGCGCTCATCGTCAAGCTCGATGACCTGGGCCTGTATCTAAGCCAGCGCCCCGGCGCCGGGTGGCATGTCATCGCCCTGCGCAGGCTGGGGCGTGTCTTGCTGCATGGCGCACCCTGGCTGATGAGGGGCCTCTCGGTCGTCGGGACGGGGGCAATGTTCTTGGTCGGCGGCAGCATCCTGGCCCATGCCCTACCCCTGCATCATTGGCTTGCAGACCTCGGGCCGGGCTGGGCCGGATTTGCCACCCTATTTACCGAGGTCCTGCTCGGTCTTGCAGCCGGGGGCGCCGTGTTCTGGATGTGGCAGCAGGTCGCAGAGCGCATCGGCAGGCCAGGCCACTAGGCGGGCCTACAGGCCCATTCGCTCAAAAAAGTTCTTGACCCCGTCGAGCCAGGAGTGGGACTGGGGATTGTGGTGTGACCCACCCTCTTGCAGGCTGGCCTCGAACTGGCGCAGGAGGTCCTTTTGATGCTCGGTCAGGTTGACGGGTGTCTCGATCACAACCCGGCAGATGAGATCGCCTGGGGTGGTCGCGCGCACCGGTTTGATCCCCTTGCCGCGGATGCGAAACAACCTGCCGGTCTGGGTGCCGGGCGGGATCTTGAGCACCACTTTGCCATCGAGGGTGGGTACATCAAGCTCGCCGCCGAGCGCCGCGGTGACGAAACCGATCGGCACCTGACAATAGAGATCGGCACCCTCACGGGTAAAGATGGGGTGCTCCAGGACCTGGATCTGGACATAGAGATCGCCCGGCAGCCCGCCATGTTCACCTGGCTCGCCCTCACCGGCCAACCGGATGCGGTCGCCGGTATCGACCCCTGCCGGGATCTTGACCGAGAGTGTCTTTTCCTGCTGGACCCGCCCCCGGCCTCGGCAGTGCGGACAGGGCTCATCGATGAGCAGACCCGTGCCGCGGCACTCAGGGCAGGTCTGTTGGATGGCAAAGAACCCCTGCTGGATGCGGACCTGACCATGACCACCGCAGGTCGGACAGGTCCGGGGCTTGGTGCCGGCCTTAGCGCCAGAGCCATTGCAGAACTGGCAATCGACCAGGGTGGGGATACGCAGCTTGACCTCTTTACCCGCGACCGCCTCTTCGAGGGTCAGCGACAGGTCATAGCGTAGATCGGCGCCCCGCTGTGACCGCCGCCCTCCAGTACGCGCGCCAAAGATATCACCGAAGACATCCCCGAAGATGTCAGAAAACGAGGCCGCGCCTGCAAAGCCCTCCGCTGCCCCGCCGAATCCGCCGAAGTCACCGGTGCCTTCTACGCCGGCATGACCGAACTGGTCATAGGCGGAACGCTTCTTGGGGTCACTGAGCACGTCATAGGCGAGCTTAATCTCCTTGAACTTGGCCTCTGCCTCCTTGTCGCCTGGATTGCGGTCAGGGTGGTATTTCATCGCCAGCCGCCGGAAGGACTTTTTGATGTCGGCCTCGCTGGCGTTGCGTTGGACCCCCAGGATCTCGTAGTAGTCGCGTTTTGCCATGGATGGTTGTCGGTCGTCAGCGGCAGAAGCCAGTCTTGCGTTCGTTCATCGCCTGGATCCTTACCCAGGACTAGCCCTCATGCCCTGACCAGGCTAGACGCCTGAATGGATCGATCCAAGGCCGCCGCCGATGATCCTGCATCCAGCAGCGGCATTCTCTCCTGTTTAACGTTTGTCGTCCTTGACCTCTTCGAACTCGGCATCGACTACGTCGTCATTGGTGCGGCCGCTGCCGCCAGACCCGCTGCCGGCGGAATCGCCGCCGGTTGCACCCGCGCCGCCCTTGGCATAGAGGCGCTCAGCCATCTTGCCCGAAAGGTCACCCAAGCGTTTGGTGAGGGAGTCGATGCGGGCCTTGTCCTCGCCCTTCATCGCGGTCTCGAGCTCCTTGATCGCCGACTCGATGGCCTCGCGTTCGCTTGCCTCGACCTGATCGCCAAGCTGTTCCAGGGATTTACGGGTCGCATGGATCATACTGTCGGCCTGATTGCGCACGACGACCAGCTCATGGAAACGGCGATCCTCCTCGGCATGGGCCTCGGCGTCCTTGATCATGCGCTGGATCTCCTCCTCGGAGAGACCCGAAGAGGCGCGGATGACGATCGATTGCTCCTTGCCGGTCGCCTTGTCGCGCGCCGAGACATTGAGGATGCCATTGGCATCGATGTCGAACTTGACCTCGATCTGGGGCACGCCCCGCGGTGCTGGCGGAATGCCCGTCAGATCGAAGCGGCCAAGCGACTTGTTGTCGGCAGCGCGTTCACGCTCGCCTTGGAGCACATGGACCGTGACCGCGGTCTGGTTGTCCTCGGCAGTCGAGAAGATCTGACTGGCAGAGGTCGGGATAGTGGTGTTCTTCTCGATCAGTTTGGTCATGACCCCGCCGAGGGTCTCGATGCCGAGCGACAGGGGCGTGACATCCAGTAACAGGACGTCCTTGACCTCGCCGCCCAGGACACCTGCCTGGATCGCCGCGCCGATGGCGACCGCCTCGTCGGGATTGACATCCTTGCGCGGCGGCTTGCCGAAGAACTGCTCAACCTTGGCCTGCACCGCTGGCATGCGGGTCTGGCCACCGACCAGGATGACCTCGTCGATCTCACCGGCGGTAAGCCCCGCATCCTTGAGGGCGATGCGACAGGGCTCCATGGTGCGCTCGATCAGGTCCTCGACCAGGGATTCGAGCTTGGCGCGGGTCAGCTTGACATTGAGATGCTTGGGCCCGGTCTGATCCGCGGTGATATAGGGCAGATTGATATCGGTCTGCTGGCTGGAGGAGAGCTCGATCTTGGCCTTTTCCGCCGCCTCCTTCAGGCGTTGTAGGGCCAGAGGATCGTTGCGCAGATCGATCCCTTGCTCCTTCTTGAACTCGGTGACCAGCCAATCGATGATGCGCTTGTCGAAATCCTCGCCACCCAGGAAGGTATCGCCATTGGTCGAAAGGACCTCGAACTGGTGCTCGCCCTCGACCTCGGCGATCTCGATGATCGAGATGTCGAAGGTCCCACCGCCCAGATCATAGACCGCGATCTTTTGATCGCCGCGTTTTTTGTCCATGCCATAGGCCAACGCCGCGGCGGTCGGCTCGTTGATGATACGCTTGACATCTAGCCCAGCGATCCGCCCCGCGTCCTTAGTCGCCTGGCGTTGCGAGTCGTTGAAATAGGCAGGGACGGTGATCACCGCCTCGGTGACCGGATGACCGAGATAATCCTCGGCAGTCTTCTTCATCTTTTGCAGCACCTTGGCCGAGATCTCCGGCGGGGCCATCTTTTTGCCGTTGACCTCGACCCAGGCATCGCCATTGTCGGCCCGTACGATCTTGTACGGGACCATGTCGATGTCCTTCTTGACGATGGCGTCATCAAAACGCCGACCGATCAAGCGTTTGATGGCAAAGAGGGTGTTTTTGGGGTTGGTGACTGCCTGGCGCTTGGCAGCCTGACCGACCAATACCTCACCATCGTTGGTAAAGGCAACGATCGAGGGCGTGGTGCGATCGCCTTCGGCGTTTTCGATGACCTTGACATTGCCGCCTTCCATCACGGCCACACATGAGTTGGTGGTGCCGAGGTCGATACCGATGATTTTTCCCATAATCCGTCATCTCCTAAAGCTTGCTGTTCAGGGCGCCTATGCGCCGAACTGGGGTTAATTGTGGGGAGAAGCCACGGCCTTCAAGCAGATTCAGCCCCTGGTGCCTGCGAGACGACCACCAGAGCCGGGCGCACCAGGCGTCCGTTGAGGGTATAGCCCTTCTGGACCACCAGCGCGACGGTATTGGCCGGGAGGTCCTCGCGCGGCTGCATGGACATCGCCTGATGAAACTCGGGATCGAATGGCTGATTGAGCGGATCGATCACCCCAACCCCGAATCGTTCCATGACATCGCTAAGCAGCTTGAGGGTCAAGGCGGTGCCTTCGCGCAATTGGTCGATGCTGGCGGTCGCTTCCAGGGCAGCAGCATACCCCAGCTCCAGGCTGTCGCGGACCCGCAGAAGCTCGCGCACAAAGGCATCGAGCGCAAATTTGTGCGCCTTCTCCAGCTCTTGGGCATGCCGGCGCTTGATGTTTTCGAGCTCAGCGCGGGCGCGCAGCACCTGGTTGCGGCTCTCCTCGATCTCGGACCGCGCCGCATCTAGCGCCGCGCTGAGCTCAGCGACCGAAGGCTCGCCCGCTGCACTAGCCGCGTCCCCTATCCCGCTTACGGTCTCCTCTGGCCGAGTCTCGCTCGTCTCTGGCATGGCTGCCGGTGTCTCATCGACTGCGAGGGCCTCTCGATAGGCATCCACCGCCTCCCGCCGCGCGGCCTCGCTAATCTGAGCGCCTGGCTCAGTCTGCCGTGATTCCATATTCATCGACATCATGACCTCTGACTTTGAGATAAATCGCCCTTAGTCCTCAACGGGCAGCCTTTGCAGGCCGGCCCTGCATCTTGGACCTTCAGTGGCGTAAGGCCGCTGACAACAGCCGCGCCGTCACATCGACGATCGGGATTACACGCTGATAATCCATGCGCGTCGGTCCGATCACCCCCAATACCCCGACGACCTGATCATCGACCCGATAGGGTGTGGTCACCAGACTACAATCGCCGAGCAACGAATAGCCGGACTCTTCACCGATAAAGATCTGCATCCCCTCGGCGGCAATACAGCGGTCCAAGATATGCAGAATCTCACGTTTTTGGGTAAAGGCGTCGAATAACTGCTTGAGCCGGTCCAGGTTGGCCAGTTCGTCGAATTCCATCAGATTGGTTTGGCCGGCAATATAACAATCATCCTGATCCTCTGCGCTTTCCATGACATCCTGGGCCATGGCAAGGGCACGCCGCATCACCTGATCTATATGCGCATGGGTGTCCTGGAGCTCCTGGAACAGACGCCGGCGCACCTCCTTGAGGTCCTGACCGGTAAACATCTGGTTGAGATAATTAGCCGTTTGTTCGAGCTGGTTGTGGCTGAAGCGCCGTTCAGTGGTGATGATCCGATTATGGACCTCCCCTTCGCTTGTGACCAGGATGACGAGCACCCGCGACTCCGACAGCGGCAGCAGTTCGATATGGCGGAAGGCATGACGCTCATGACGCGGCAACATCACCACACCCGCGAGATGGGTCAGGCCCGATAATAGATTTGAGGCCTTTTCAATCAATGTCTTGGGATCAAGGCGGGCATTGAATTGGCTGCGCAAGAAGGCGATATCCTCTTCTGCGGGTGGGTGCACGGTCAAGAGCGTATCGACGAACAGCCGGTAACCGGCCACAGTCGGCACCCGTCCTGCCGAGGTATGAGGCGAAGCGATCAGACCCAGTTCCTCGAGGTCGGCCATCACGTTGCGCACCGTCGCCGGACTGAGATCCAGCCCAGCATCGCGGGCCAGGGTGCGCGATCCAACCGGCTGGCCATCGCGGATATAACGCTCGATCAGTGCCTTGAGAAAATGCAAGGCACGCTCGCTTACCTGTACCTCGACAGGGGCTTGACCGGTGTTGATAGTGAGGCTTTTGCCAGTCGTCACGTTACGCAATGGATCAATCGGTTTTGTACGAGCGGCGCTGTTATTTTAGCACTCATCAATCAAGAGTGCTAACAATGACTTTAGGGTCTCGCCCCGCCGGTGTCAAGGCCGGATACCGCAGAGGGCTCGATCACCGGCAAGGCCAAGAGGCGGTCCGGCGCGCCGGTGGAGAACAGTATAAAATTATCTGGCACCGACATCTGGCCTCCTAGCACACCGATCGCTTGCACTATTCTCACCTGCGCGCCTATGACAAGCTTCAGGACCCTCGGCTTGATCTCGAAACAAGGCGACCCTGAGCGGGTACGCGGGACCTTGACGCGCCTGTATGACTATCTGCATCGGCGCGCGCTCGAGGTATTCATCGAAACCGAGACCGCCTCTCTGCTCAAGGCCCCGCTCGGTCAGGCCCGCACCCTGGCGCAGCTAGGCGCCTGCTGCGACCTGGTCATCCTCATCGGCGGTGACGGGACCCTGCTCCATGCCGCCCGTGCCCTCGCCGTCCATGAAGTACCGATCCTGGGTGTCAATCTCGGGCGCTTAGGCTTTTTGGTCGATGTCTCGCCGGATGCATTAGAGATGGCGCTCGATGGCATCCTGGCCGGTGAGTTCGATCTGGACCGGCGGGCCATGCTCGCTGCCCAGATTCGCACTGCCGAGGGGGACGGCGAACCTGAACCTGCGCTCAACGATGTCACCCTGCATAAATGGGGGACAGCTCGAATCATCGAGCTCGAGATCTGGATCGATGGACGATTCGTCAGCGCCCAACGCTCCGACGGCCTGATTGTCTCCACCCCGACCGGTTCGACCGCGTATGCCCTTTCAGGTGGCGGGCCTCTGGTTGACCCCGCCCTGGATGCGATCCTGCTGGTCCCGATCTGTCCGCATGATTTAAGCAACCGCCCTTTGGTGGTACCAGGGCGTTGCGCCATCGAGGTCCGGGTTTGCGGCGCCGAACGGGGCCATGTCCAGGTCAGTTGCGACGGGCAAAGGGATCTGCAATTGCCGCCGGGCGCCTGGGTACGCATCACTCGCCATCCACACTGGGTCCGGCTGATCCATCCCAAGGGGCATGATCATTATCAGATCCTGCGCGCCAAGCTGCATTGGGGTGGCCATCATGCATTGAGACAGGACCGGCTATGTTGACCTATCTTCAGGTTCGGGATCTAGCCATCGTCAGCCAGTTGGAACTCGAATGTCAGGCAGGGATGACCGCTCTGACCGGCGAGACCGGCGCGGGCAAATCCATCCTGATCCAGGCGCTGGGCCTGGTGCTGGGCGACAAGGCCGAGGCGGATTTGATCCGAGTAGGACGCGAGCGCGCCGAGATCCTCGCCGAGTTCGCTCTCAAACAGAACCCGCAAGCCCAGGCGTGGCTAGCGGATCAGGGTCTCGATGAGGGCGATCACTGTGTTGTGCGCCGCCTGATCTTGCGCGAAGGCCGCTCGCGCGCCTTTATCAACGACCGCCCGGTCACAATGACCCAGTTACGCGATCTAGGCAAGCACCTAGTCGATATCCACGGCCAGCACGCCCATCATCTGCTTCTGCGCGCCGACGCCCAGCGCGATCTGCTCGACGCCTATGGTGGGCATAGCGCATTGACTGCGGCTGTGGCTGCGGCCTTTTGCTCCTTTCGCGAGTACGATCAACAGCTAAGGGCGCTTGCGTCGGCGAGTGCCGACCGCGCAGCACGCCTGGAGTTTTTGCGCTTCCAGATCTCCGAGCTCGATGCCTTGGGGCTGACGCCCGAGCTGATCGAGCACCTCGATCAGGAACAGCGCCGACTCAGCCACCTCGAGCGTCTGCAAGAGGTAGTCGGGCGTCTCTTGGTCTTGCTCGCTGAGGGCGAGCTAACGATCGAAGACCAATTACGCGGCGCTGCCCATGAGCTAGCGGAGCTCAACGCGATCGATCCCAGGCTTGCTGCAACCCGTGAATTGCTCGATACGGCAACCATCCATGTCAGCGAGGCTGCAAGCGAGCTGCGTCATTATCTCGACGGCCTGGACCTCGACCCGGCGGCACTCGCTAGGGTCGAGGAGCGTCTGGCCCAGATCCATCACCTAGCCCGCAAATACCGGGTCCGCCCCCAGGAGCTGCCCGCCCTCTTCGAACGCGCGCGCGCTGAACGACATGCCATCGAGACCTCGGACCTCAGCCTGGATGAACTGCGCGCACAGCGCGATCTGGCCTGGCAAGATTTCCTGGCGGCGGCCAACCAGCTCACCGAGGCCAGACGCAGTGCTGCCGAGCGCCTGGCGATCACGGTCACGCGTTCACTCAAACAGCTCGGAATGGAGGGCAGCCAACTGAGCATCCTGCTCGATCCACTGCCGCCCGAGCGAGCAGGTATTCATGGTCTGGAACACATCGAGATGCGGGTCACTGCCAACCCCGGCCAACCATTGCTCCCGCTCGCCAAGGTCGCCTCTGGGGGTGAGCTCTCGCGTATCAGTCTCGCCATCCGGGTAGCGACCGCCGAATGCGGCCAGGTGCCAACGCTGGTCTTCGATGAGGTCGATGTCGGGATCGGCGGGGCCGTGGCCGAGATTGTCGGGCGACTGCTGCGCAAGCTCGGCGAGGCGCGGCAGATACTCTGTATCACCCATCTCCCCCAGGTCGCCGCCCAGGCCCATCATCAGCTGCGGGTACGCAAAGAAACCATTGAGGGCCAGACCTTTACCCGCATCGACCCCTTGGATGAACGGGCGCGTATCGACGAGATCGCCCGCATGCTCGGCGGCACCGAGATCACTGCCCGCACCCGCGATCACGCCATCGAGATGTTGGCTTGGAGGCGCTGACAAGAAAGGCTAGACTGAAAGGCATCCCGCGCGACCTAGAACCTGGACTGATGGATGCCAAGATTGCGCGACGGCTCATCTGTATTGAACTAGGTCGGCACGCGAAGAGAAGACAGATCGCCGCTGACAGGCATACAGCCACGACAAAATAAGACAACAAGAGAGGAGGATGATGTCATGCCCTTGACTGCCTCGTTCATCCCCACCGAAGACCGGCTCGATCTCGCCTTCGATGGCGACCTAGATCTGACGCTGACAGACGAGATGTGTCGGGTCTTTGCCGAGCTACCAGCCAACCTCCAGACCTGTATCCTAGACCTGACCCGTCTCGAAAGGATCTTTGACTCCGGTCTGGCGCTTCTATGGATGCTCAATGAACGTTTGCAACAGCTTGGCGCTCGAGTGGTGGTCTTAAGCGACCGCCCCGAGATGCTCGGACGCTTGCTGCATGTCCTGCGTAATGCCTTGGGCATCATCCCTCAGGATGTTGCGCCAATCGGGAGGCATTGAGGCCGTCTAGCGGCCTAGACGGGCAGACGCAGGATCTCGTCACAATCGATCCCCCAATGCCCCGGATCCTCGACGCCGAGGATCCGATCCTTGGCCCCGCGTATCTTGAGAGCAAGATCCAGATCCTCGACTGGTAAGAACCTCCGCCAGCGGGCGTCCATCACCACCCGGACGATCGGCTCTTGAACGCCCTTCCGTTTGTTCTCCAAGACCACTGCGAGGCGCTGGCTTTCCAAGCGCACCAGGCTTCCAACTGGATAGACGCCGACACAGCGGATGAAGTGGCGCACCAATTGGGGATCAAGGTGATAGCGGCTCCATTCCAGGAGCTTGCGCAGCGCCTGATGCGGCTCCATCCCGCGATGATAGACTCGGTCAGATGTGATGGCGTCATAGACATCAACGATCGACGCCATACGGCCATAGAAACTGATCGCCTCTCCTATCTTACCCTCGGGATAGCCCGTCCCATCCAAGCGCTCATGATGCTCGGCGGCGACGGCCAATGCCACATCCGGAAACCCCGGGATGCGCGCCAGGATCTCGCGGCTGTGGACGACATGGCTGCGCATGATGGCAAATTCTTCATCTGTCAGGCGCCCCGGTTTATTGAGGATCGCCTCCGGGGTTTTGGTCTTGCCGATGTCGTGGAGCAAGGCCCCGATTCCGATCACCTCGATCACCTCGGGATCAAGCCCCAGTTCGCGGGCGAAGGCCACCATCAGCACGGAGACATTGACCGAGTGCTCGAAGGTGTAACGGTCGGCATGCCGGATCCGACCTAAGGCCAAAAGCGCGTTTTGATTGCGAAAGATCGAGCTTACCAGCTCAGCGATGGTCACGCGTATCTGGTCAATCTGGATCGGCAGGCCCAACCGGGCGTCCTGCATGAGTCTACTGATAAGTTGCAGCACCTCGCTATGGATCCGCTGCGCCTTGACCCGCTCCTGGGCGAGCGTCTCCGGTTGCAGACAGTCCTGGCCTTCAGCTGCGACCTTGTCGAGCTCGCGTTCAAGGGCCTCGACCACCTCGCCCTCGCTCGGTGCATCAGGCAAGTCATAGCCCTTATCGGTATCGATATAGACCTCATGCACCCCCAGACGGCGGATGTTCTCGATATGGGATGCAGAGCGGATGCGAAAACGGTTGCGCAAGAACCCATGGTCCAACCAACCGCAGTTGAGATCATGGATATACATGCCGATCCGTAAATCGTTGACGCTGACCTTTTTGATCATGGCAATGGGGCTAATGGGAATACGCGCGCCGGCCGATAACCTAGATGGATGAAGGATAGGCATGAATGATCTTAGCCGCAAACTGGCATGGAATATGCCGGATCCTGGCTAGGGTGATAATCGGTGTCGAGGTCAACTGCCATGACCAGCCCAACAAACGAGATGCAGATCCACGACGGCCTGCGTAACCCGCGCACCTACCGCAGCGCTATGCTCAGCGTTGAGATCCTCCGCGAGGAAAACCAGCGTTACGCAGCCAGCCTGGGGATCAGCCAAAACAATGCCTGTCTCGGCTTTCGTCCCGCCTATCTCAACCAGAAAAGCGGCGAATGGGTCCTGTCGCGTTTCCGCGATGGCACACCCGCGCCCATCCATATCCTCGACGGCCTGCCTGACGCCTGGGTGCGGGCACGCGATGCCCTGGGACATGTCATCGCAGTGGATGCGTCAGTGATCTCGGGCTTTGTGCGCGATGGGCGCTTCTATACCCGCGAAGAGGCGGCGCGCCAGGCACGCCATTGATGACGCATCCTAGGCAGGACGGGTCTCAGGCAGTCAGGGCGGCAAAGACCGCCGGCAGACGCTCGGGCAGCCGCTCGACCTGATCGACGATCGCATAGCCGTTCTCGCCAAAGATCCGTGCGACATAACGGTCGGCATGAGGGTCCAGCGTTAGGCAATAGGTGTGAATACCCCGCATGCGCAGCTCCTCGACCGCCTTTTTGGTATCCTGACGCAGATACTGGGGATCGCGCTCATCGATATCCGCCGGTTCACCATCGGTGATGATCAACAACAGGCGCTTTTGCGCCGGCTGTTGGCCCAAATGCCAACCTGCATGCCGGATCGCCGCCCCCATCCGCGTCGAAAGCCCCCCTTGCATCCCCGCCAGCCGCGCTTTGGCCTCATCATCATAGGGCCGGTCGAAGTCTTTGAACCGGTAATACTGGACATCATGCCGCCCATCCGAGGCAAAGCCATGGATGGCAAAGCGGTCGCCGATCGCTGCGATCGCCCAGGCGAGAAGTCCAGTCGATTCGCGGGTGAGATCCAGGATGCTCGGAGCCTCCTCATAGCCGGGTTCGCCCTCCTTGACCCCGACCTTTTGCTTGGTCGATTCCGAAAGATCCAGGAGCAACAGGATCGCTAAATCCCGGACATGGCGGGTGATGCGGACATTGATCCTGGGGTCGGGCATCATGCCGCGGCGGATATCGATCATGGCGCGGATCGCCGCATCTAGATCGAGCTCCTCCCCCTCCTCGTAGCCGCGCTTACGGATGACGCCCTGCGGCTGGAGGGCATCGATCAGATAGCGGATGCGGCTGGCGACCGGACGATGCGTGGTCAGGATCGTCTCCATCAGCTCGGGATCGCCGCGCCCTTGCCGGCGTTCGATCACGGTCACCCAATCCGGACGGTGGAGCTGCACCTGATAGTCCCATTCGGGATAGTGATAAGGATCGGAGACAGGTTCCTTGCCCTCGAGCTCATTGATGGTGCAGCCCTCTTGATCGAGCCAAAAGGGGGTGGCGAGCACCCAGACCTCCTGTGCATCGTCGCCGGCGAGCTCGCAATCGACCTCGTTGACCATCTCCATGACGCTGACATAGCGGCGCACCTGATTGGGGCGATCCGGCAGATAGTCACTGCCGCGGGTCAGGAAGAGGTTTTCGTCAAACTCCCAGATAAAGTCATTATCGTCGCGATAGGGGATCTGCCAGTCCTCGAGTATCCGTAGGCTGGGGAGCTGATACTGCTGGGCAAGGCGTTCGGCAAACGCCATCCCCGCCTGCCAACTGAGCTGGTGATCCCCAGGCCGCTCGGCCAAGGCCGACTGAAAGGCAGCGGCGGTCTGCGCGAGCCAGGGATCAGCGTCGCGATAGCCCGCATCGAGCAGGGCACGCGCGAGGCGCTGCATAAGGTCAACCACAGGATGCGGCGCCGACTCATTGGCCTGGGTCTCAGCAGCGAAGAACTGTAACCACAGGCGCTTGAGCCCTGGAAAATCGCGCTCAGCCAGGGCCTCGATGCGCGCATCCTCGAAGAGTCCGATGAACAGGCGCTGAACCGGACTTAGACCTGCGGCCTCCAGGGGGGCAGTCGTATAGACCAGGTGCGCGGCGCAATGGGCAGCGGCGGCGCGATAGATCTCCGCCCCCTTGATCCCCCGCCAATCATCGAAGGCATCGGGCAGATAGATCTGAAACTCGGAGATGAAGGGGCGAAGACCGGTGCGCGTCTCATAGTCACCTGAGGTAGGCCGCAGGAAGAAGGCGCGGCCCCAGAGCGCGCGTAGATAGAAGTTGAGCCGGCGCTGGGTATCCACGAACAGGGTCCCGCGCCGTTCCTGTTGCAACACCGCGCGCGCTGACTCGGTCTTGAGCCCGAAATAGGCCGCCTGGCCCTCAAAATCGCGCGCATGTGCCTGCGCGCCCCACAGCGCCCAGCGCCTCAGCCCCCCCAAGGTCAGCTTGGTGAGTAGCTCGTCCATGTTCTCCATCATCGGGCGCAGACCGCGCGGGGCCTTGGCCGCAAGCTGATGGAGCAGATTGAGATAACCGCGCACGAGTTCGATGTCGCCGAAACGGCTTGCGGCCAGGGGCAAGGTGCCCATGATCAGGGTCAGGACCGTGCCCGAGGTATGTGAGGCCAGCTTCAACAGTGCCGTGATCACATCGGGGACGACGTCCTCGCCCACCTCCTTGGCGACCCCTGGCATCTCCTGGACATAGGTCAAGACCAGGTCGGTGCCGCGATTCAGGTCGCAGAGCGCCCGAATGCCGCGCAGATAGTTGTCGAGACCACGCGGCGACATCACCCGCGCCGCCTCGTGATAGCTCGACTCAAGCGCTTGCAGATGGCCGGACTCAGGACCATCTTTGAGACAGGCCAGATGTTCGGCGAAATCGATACTCATGGCTCTCCCTCTAGCATGAGGCAAACCAGACCTCAGAGATAGGTATTGACCGCAGCGTCCAGGGTATCGCGCATATCTGGATCATCGGTCAGCGGACGCACCAGGGCCATCTGAGCCGCGGCACGCGGTTCGACCCCGCGGCTGATGAGCTGGGCGGCATAGACCAGAAGGCGCGTGGACATGCCCTCATCGAGTCCGTGGCCTTTGAGGTTGCGGCTGCGGTGGGCGATTTGGACCAGTTTCTCTGCAATCGCATGCTCGACCCCGCCCTCGTGGGCCACGATCTCGGTCTCGATCTCGGCGCTCGGATAATCGAAATCGATCGCCCCAAAGCGCTGTTTGGTCGACTGTTTGAGGTCCTTCATCAGGCTTTGATACCTGGGGTTATAGGAGATCACGAGCTGAAAATCGGGGTGGGCATGCACTAGCTCGCCCTTCTTCTCAAGCGGCAGGGTGCGCCTGTGGTCGGTGAGTGGATGGATGACGACCGTGGTGTCTTGACGCGCCTCGACCACCTCGTCGAGGTAACAGATCGCCCCGAGGCGTGCGGCCACCGTCAGCGGCCCGTCCTGCCATTTGGTCCCATTGATATCGAGTAGGAAGCGCCCGACCAGGTCGGAAGCGCTCATGTCCTCGTTACAGGCCACGGTGATCAGCGGCCTGCCGAGCCGCCAGGCCATGTATTCGACGAAACGGGTCTTGCCGCAGCCGGTCGGCCCTTTGAGCATGATCGGCATGCGCACGCCATAGGCGGCCTCGTAGAGCGCCACCTCTTGGCCAACGGGTCGGTAATAGGGCTCCTGGTCGATCAGATATTGGGTACGGTCAATCTCTGACATGGCTGGGCTCTCCTGAATTCGGGCTAGGATAGCGTCTGCGCTCAAAAACAAGGCCCCTTCCCCCTCGATCCGGAAGTAGGGGCCTGGACCAGGCCGGTGATGCCCTTATCCTCTGGACAAGGGGCCTAGGGCTTAGACCGGCTTGCCGCGGTAGACCACCATCTCGGCGCCCCGCGACTGGGCGTAGTTGTCATAGCCGACCAGACGCACATGGTTGTTTGGATGCGCCTTATGGCAGGCCTCGACCTCGGCGAGGATGGTCTCGACATTGGTCTCGCCAAACATCGGCAGCTTCCACATATACCAATAGTGATCGAAGGCGTTCTCCGGTTCAGTGTGTTCGACCGCCGGGTTCCAGCCCTTAGAGACGATATACTCGACCTGCTTGCGGACACGCTCTGCATCCATCGCCGTCAGGTAGGAGAAGGTCCCGAACTTACGGCTATTCGGGTCCTCGAGGCTTGATTTGTAATCCTGCATTTCGCTCATGGGTCAAAGGCTCCAAAAGGGTTTCGGGCGAGATGGGCAAGGTGCCGCCCATCTCCGGCCGTCGCTTTTACTTGTGCGCGACGTCGAGCTTGTCCACGACGTCGAACTCGAACTTGATCTCTTTCCAGGTCTCCATGGCGACCTTGAGTTCGGGCGAGTGCTGGGCCGCGCGGGTGAGGATCTCCTTGCCCTCTTTTTCTACCGGGATCCCCTGGTTGCGCGCCTCGACACAGGCCTCCAGGGCGACACGGTTGGCACAGGCGCCGGCCGCATTGCCCCAGGGATGACCCAGGGTGCCGCCGCCGAATTGGAAAACGGCATCATCGCCGAAGATGCTGAGCAATGCCGGCATGTGCCAGACATGGATACCGCCTGAGGCCACGGCAAAGACCCCTGGCATCGACCCCCAATCCTGATCAAAGAAGATGCCGCGCGAGCGGTCTTCCTTGATGTATTTCTCGCGGATCAGATCGACCCAGCCGAGCGTTGCCTGACGGTCGCCCTCAAGCTTGCCGACCACGGTCCCCGTGTGCAGGTGATCGCCGCCCGATAGACGTAAGGCCTTGGCGAGCACCCGGAAATGGATCCCGTGATGCGGGTTGCGGTCGAGCACAGCGTGCATGGCGCGGTGGATGTGCAGAAGCACCCCGTTCTCGCGGCACCAGCGGGCAAGGCCCGTATTGGCGCAAAAACCGCCGGTCAGATAATCGTGCATGATGATCGGGGCGCCGATCTCCTTGGCATATTCAGCGCGCTTATACATCTCCTCGGGCGTCGGGGCGGTGACGTTCAGATAATGCCCCTTGCGCTCGCCGGTCTCGCGCTCGGCCTTTTCGATTGCCTCCATCACGAAGTCAAACCGCTGCTTCCAGCGCATGAACGGCTGGCTGTTGACGTTCTCGTCGTCCTTGGTGAAGTCCAGCCCGCCGCGCAGACATTCATAGACCGCCCGGCCATAGTTTTTAGCAGAGAGCCCAAGCTTGGGTTTGATGGTGCAACCCAAGAGCGGGCGCCCGTACTTGTTCATGATGTCGCGCTCAACCTGGATGCCATGCGGCGGACCATTGCAGGTCATGACATAGGCGATCGGGAAACGCACATCCTCCAGACGCAGGGCGCGCACCGCCTTGAAGCCGAAGACATTGCCGACCAGCGAGGTAAAGACATTGACGACCGAGCCTTCCTCGAACAGGTCGAGCGGATAGGCAACAAAGGCATAAAAACAAGTATCGTCGCCGGGCACATCCTCGATGGCATAGGCGCGGCCCTTGTAATGATCGAGGTCGGTCAGTAGATCCGTCCAGACGGTGGTCCAGGTGCCGGTCGACGACTCGGCAGCCACCGCAGCAGCGGCCTCTTCGCGCGGCACGCCCGGCTGGGGCGTTACCTTGAAGCAGGCCAGGATATCGGTGTCCTGGGGGGTGTAATTCGGGTCCCAATAGGTCTCGCGGTATTCTTTGACGCCCGCTTGATAGGTCTTTGCCATAGTTTTATCAGTGCCCTCAGTGCTCGGTTGAGATCTCGTTGGAGGATGCGACTGGCGCCATCGCGCTCAGCCTGCAACCTGAAGGGGATTATCGGCCAAAAACCTCATAATGACGACTGATTATTGCTTATGTTATATATAAGTTATAACTTATAATCAATCGTTCTCCTGATGGCTTGGATAGACCCCATTCCCTCCGCATTCTATGCCCCAGATCCATCTCTCACTGCGCCAACTTCGGGTCTTTGAGACCGTCGCGCGTCACAGGAGCTATACGCGTGCCGCCGAGGAGCTGCATCTGACCCAGCCGGCTGTCTCCATGCAGATCCGCCAGCTCGAAGACGAGATCGGCCTGACGCTCTTCGAGCGGCTGGGCAAACAGATGGTCGTCACCGAGGCGGGCAGCGAGATCCTGCATTACACCCGGACGATCAACCAGGCACTACGCGAGATGCGCGAGGTTATCGAGGGACTCAAGGGGCTCAGCCGCGGCAGGCTCCATCTCGCGGTGGCCAGCACGGTCAATTATTTCGCCCCCCGCTTGCTCGCAGTGTTCCAACAGCGTTATCCAGGCATTCAACTGCGGCTGGAGGTGACCAATCGCGAGTCCTTGGTGCAATTGCTCGAGGCCAATGCCATAGATCTGGTCCTGATGGGGGTGCCGCCCAAGGATGTGGAGGTCGAGGCCGAGCCGTTTATGGAAAACCCCTTGGTGGTGATCGCCCCGCCCGAGCATCCCTTGACCGCGGCGCGTCAGATCCCGTTATATCGTCTCGCTGAGGAGGTCTTCGTGATGCGCGAAGAGGGCTCGGGGACCCGCCAGGCGATGGAGCGTTTTTTTCGTGAACGAGGAATTCAGGTCAGACAAGGGATGCAGATGACCCGCAATGAGGCGGTCAAACAGGCGGTGCGCTCGGGCCTGGGGCTGAGTGTAGTCTCCCTGCATACCATCGAGCTCGAGATCGAAACTGGCCGATTGGTGGTATTGGACGTCGAGGGCTTTCCCGACCGGCGCCAATGGTATCTGGTCTATCGGCGCGGCAAGCGGCTGTCGCCGGCGGCGCGCGCCTTTCGCGAGTTCGTCCTGACCGAGGCGGCGGGGATCGCCCAGCCACAGCTGGCAGGTACAAACGCATCCGCTGGACAGGACCAGGCCACCTTATGACCCAGGCATCCATCTGTACGGATCAGAATTGCCCTCATCCACTGCGCCTTTCCCTGCCGGCTCAAACCGCTTACCATGCCTCTCGGCACTTCCCCAATGCCGAAGCTGGGCAGGCCAGGCTTAACCCATCGCGTGGAGCACTACCGAATGATCAAACTGACGACCAATCACGGCGAGATCCTCATTGAACTCGACCCGGACAAGGCACCCCAGACCTGCGCCAACTTCGAGCAGTATGTCCGCGATGGCCACTATGACGGAACCCTATTCCACCGTGTCATCGATGGTTTCATGATCCAGGGCGGTGGCTTAGACCGCGACTTCAACCAAAAACCCACGCGTCCGCCGATCACCAACGAGGCCAACAATGGCCTCAAAAACCAAATCGGCACCATTGCCATGGCCCGCACGCCCCACCCGCATTCGGCGACCGCCCAATTTTTCATCAATGTGGCCGACAACGATTTTCTCGACTATCCGGGGCAAGATGGCTGGGGCTATTGCGTCTTCGGGCGGGTAGTCGGCGGGATGGAGACGGTCGAGGCGATCAAGCAGGTACCGACCGGTCGTCGGGGTGTTCATCAGGACGTCCCCTTGGCCGAGGTCGTCATCGAGAAGGCCGAGATCCTCTGATCTGCGCCCAAGTCTTTAAGTAAACGCTGACTCTTTGTCATCGCCTCGCCTTCTCTGGATTCCGGATTTCGCCGGAACGACGAACGCGGCAGGATTCGGCATTTTCCTCATCCCAAGCGGCAAGGAGGCCGCTCCTCACATTAGGAACAGGGTGGCCAACCCCAAAAAGATAAAAAATCCGCCCGAGTCGGTCAGGGCCGTGATCATCACCGAGCTGCCCAGCGCCGGATCGCGGCCGAGCTGCTGGCGGATCATCGGGATCAGGACACCAGCGGTGGCGGCGAGCAAGAGATTCAGGGTCATGGCCGCGGTCATGACCAGGCTGAGCTTCCAGTCATGATACAGCAACCAGACGATCGCCCCGATGATCCCGCCCCAGACCAGGCCATTGATAAGGGCAACCCCTAACTCCTTGCCAAGGAGCCGCCACAGGTCCGCTGGCTCAACCTGTCCCATCGCAATGGCGCGCACGATCATGGTGATGGTCTGGTTGCCGGCATTGCCGCCGATGCCGGCGACGATCGGCATCAGGGTCGCCAGGGCGACGAGCTGGGCGATGGTGCCCTCAAATAGGCCGATTACCCTGGAGGCCACAAAGGCGGTTACCAGATTGATCGCCAGCCAGGCCCAACGGTTGCGCACCGCGCGCATGACAGGGGCAAAGATATCCTCCTCCTCGCGCAGCCCAGCTTGGTTCAAGATCTCGGCGTCCGATTCCTCGCGGATGCGATCGACCATGTCCGCAACTGTTAGCCGTGCGATCAGCCGCCCCTCGGCATCGATCACCGGCGCCGAGATCAGGTCATAACGTTCAAAGGTCGCTGCGGCCTCGCTGGCATCATCCTCGGGATGGAAGGTTAGCAATGACTTGGCCTGCATGACCTCAACGACCAGGCGCTCAGGATCATTGGTCAGCAAGGATTCAAGGGTCAGGATGCCGCGCAGCCGATCCTCGCGATCGACCACATAGAGCTTGTCAGTATGATCAGGGAGGGTCTCGAACCGGCGCAGGTAGCGCAGCACCACCTCCAAGGCCACGTCCTCACGGACCTTAACCAGGTCAAAATCCATAAAGGCACCGACCGTATCCTCTGGATAAGACAGGGCGGTGCGCACATGCTCGCGCTCTTCCTGATCTAAGGATTCAAGGACATCCTCTACGACCTCAGGTGGCAGATCCGGTGCCAGATCCGCGATCTCATCGGCATCCAAGGTCTCGGCAGCGGCACGGATCTCATCCGTATCCATGGTCTCGAGCAGGGTCTCGCGGACCGCAGCCGAGACCTCGAGCAGGATCTCACCGTCCTTGTCGGCGCGCACCAGATCCCAGACGACCTGGCGTTGATCGCGCGGCAAAGCCTCGAGGATGCGCGCGATATCGGCGGAATGCAGGCGATCGAGCTTGCGTTTGATCCAGCCGAGGGTCTGGCGGTGGGTGATCGACTCGACCAGATCCTGATGCTGGACCCGTTGTTGGCGATGGATGAGATCCTCGAGCGTCTGCTTGCGGGCAAGCAGCTCGCGGATCTCGCGTAGATGGTGCTGGAACTCTTCAGAATCCTGTAATGCCGGCTCAGTCATCGGGGTCGCGCCTTGCAAAGATCTGGAGGTACGGATCAGCTCGTCGGGGCCTGTAACATCCACCATCAGCGGGGGACATAAAAAGGCGCACCACGATAACTCAAAACCGCTCCCTCTTTCAGGATACGTTCGACCCTAAACCCCTCGCGCGTCTCCTCACCCTCGCGATAGCGTAGCGTATTGATGATCACGAAGCGCCGCGCAGGATCTGGGTCATAGACATGCACGGTCATGAGATAGGCAGGCAGTTCGGCCTGTTGCTCGAGGGTCAGCCTCAGGCGGGTCGGGTCCTCGGGGATCTTGATGGGTTGGTGGCGCGCGCTGGGTGACGACTGCCCCTGTTGCTCCCGCCGGACCTGCTCTTTGAATGCCTGGATCTCCTGAACGAGGTCCTTAGGGATAGACGCTGGCCGCGGCTCCTCCTGCAAGACCTCGCGCGCGGCATTGAGCGCTGCCTGTTCAGCCTCGAGCTGGCGCAAGGCCAGGGCCTCCCAGTCTGCGCTGCCTGGCGTCGGGGTGGGAACTGATGGTGCAGTGGGCGTCGGCGGATGAGAGGGGGCCGCTGCACTGGATGGCGCAGGCTCGGCAACGACCGGACGCGGCTTGGGTGGCGGGGGTTCGACTAGGGGCGGCATAGGGGATGAAACAGCCGCAGATGCCGGCGGCTGGGTAGCGGAAGGCGCTGTCTGGGGCACAGCAGAAGGTTGTTGCGCAACCAGGGGCGCATCCTTCCAGAGCCCTGGCGAGCGAAAGGCGGCATAGAGCGCGATCACCACAGCGAGCGCCGCCAGCCCTATCGCCAACAGCGCCCAATGATGGGCCGGAGGCGGGGCTGGTCGCTTGGCAAGCAGGGGTGGAGCATAAGGGCTGGGTACGCGCCCGAGCTCGCGTTCCTGCTGGGATCTCTTGAGCGCCTCGAGGATATAGCTCATGGTGCAATATCCAGCGTCTGACGCGCCGTTTCTGGGGCAAGCTGAGGCAGGTGCTCGAGACCCACGGCCTGATAGAGGGCGATCAGGGTCCGCGGGCCGGCGATCCCGTCGGGGGTTAGACCCTTGGCCAATTGAAAGGCGCGCAGGGCGCTTTCGAGCGTGACGTCGAACCGGTCAGCAGGCCCAGGCAGCATCTCAAGCCCAGGGACGCGGGCCAAGAGCTCGCGCAGCCAGCGCGCCTCCTCGCCCATTGTGCCGGGACGGATCAGGTGTGCGCCTGACGGCGGCAGCGGCCAGATCAGCCGATAGTCGCCGCTCCAAGCGGACTCAAGCGCGGCGACCGGTACCCGCACCGCTTCACCTGTAGCCCGATCGATCTGGGCGGTCTCGCCGGAGAGCCCGCTCAATACCAGATAGCGCGGCTCAGCCTCTGATTGATTGAGGCGCAACAAGGCCGGCAGATTGAAAAAGCGCACATGACTCAGGCGCCCCTGTTCCCATTCGCAGCCCAGGCCAAAGGGGCGGATATGCTCGCAGGGATCGCCTGGACCCAGGGTGCGGACATCGAGCCCCCAGCGGCGCAATAGCAGGCGCATGGCCTCGGGTTCAGGCAGCGCCAGGTCGGTGATGGTCGGCTGCGGGCTGGCCCCTGGCGCTGGCGCCTGCTGATCGATAAGGGCAGGATCAGGTGTAGGGACAGCGGCTGCCTGGACATCCGCTAACGGGCCAGCCGGGTTTGCCGGAGAAGCAGCGCCCTCCGATGTTGCCCCAGTTGAAAAGGTTAGGGCCGCAGACTGGGTTTGGGACCAGATGGCCGTGAATGGCACCTCCCCCTGCCACCAGTCGGCCAGCACGACGCGCCGTTCTGGGGTCAGCCAGCGATGGGCGAACAACCCCATCAGGGTTGCAGCCGTAAACAGGCCCACGGCCAAGACAGCCAGGGCGCGGGGTGAGTGCAGCCAGGAACGATCCACTGGCTCACCGCGCACCTCGCGCGCAGCCTGGACCACGATACCAGCATCGACCTGCGGGTGACGGGTGACACAGGCGCCAAGGAGGGCGCGGTCGCAGAGGATATTGATCAGGCGCGGGACGCCCCCCGAATAGTCATAGATCCGGCGGATGGCGCGCTCTGAAAAGAGCGGGCGCTCGACGCCGGCCACCGCCAGCCGATGATGGATATATTCCCGCGTCTCATCGAGATCCAGAGGGGTCAGGTGATAGCGCGCCGTGATCCGCTGATTGAGCTGGCGCAATGGGCGCATCTCCAGCATCCGGCGCAGCTCGGGTTGACCGATCAAAAAGATCTGGAGCAGTTTGTGCTTGGTGGTCTCGAGATTGGTCAGGAGGCGGACCTGTTCGAGTGCCTGGCGCGGCAGGTGTTGCGCCTCGTCGATGATCAGCAAGGGCCGCCGCCCATTGGCATAGGCAGAGAGGAGATACTGGGTCAGGGCATCGATCAAGACCTTATTCGTCCGCTTGCCGCGCGGCAGGGGGATATGGAACTCCTCGCAGATGTTAGTGAGCAGCTCGTTCGGTGACTGGACCGGATTGAGGATCAGGGCGACATCGACCCCCTCGGGCAATTGTTCGAGGAAAGCGCGACAGACCGTGGTCTTGCCGGTCCCTACCTCCCCCGTGAGCAAGACAAAGCCCCCGTTTTCGCTGGCCCCATACAAAAGGTGCGCCAGTGCCTCCCGATGCTGATCGCTCAGGAAGAGATAATGCGGATCGGGGGCGATCGAAAAGCTGGGTTCTTTTAACCCAAAATAGTTCGCATACACGGTCGCTCTCGATTCGCGGGGCGCTAAAGGACATCCAGGGATTGCCTGTCAATGATACCCAGGGAGGGACCTGGAGAACCATAGCAGGCAACGACCGACCCTGCTCTCAAGTCAAGTAAAGTGCGCAAACAGGCGCACTGTGCTCTTCCTGCCCCGAATGCGGAGCGCATTTGTCTCTGACAGGCGTGACTTTCCCGACTACGGCAGAGACCCTCTCTGCTGTAGCTCCGCCGTTACCGGACGGACTCGCCACGGGTAGGGCAGTTGCGGTTGCCAGCCGTTTGAGATTGAGCGCGGCATTGATGTCCCGATCATGGCGCGTGCCGCATTGAGGACACGTCCATTCCCGATCCTTCAACGCCAACATCTCATTCTCCCAACCACAGACCGAACACAGGCGGCTGCTCGGATCCCAGCGATCAGCTAAAACCAACCAGACGCCGTAGCATTTCCCCTTGTATTCCATCTGCAAGCAGAACATGCCAAAGCCCAGGTCGCTGATGGCGCGGGCAAGCCGTTCGTTCGCCAGCATGCCCTTGACGTTCAAATCCTCAATCACCACCCCTTGGTTTTCGCGGCAGAGCCGGGTCGTGAGCTTATGTGTGAAGTCCGCTCGGACATTGGCAATGCGTGCGTGCAGCCTTGCCAACATCGCAGAGGATTTCCTTCGATTCTTCAAGATCGGAAGCCTCGTGCCTTTTGGCAGTCTGGCCCTTTGTAATGCTAGGGTTGGCTCCTGATCGCACCGCAGACAAGACCTGCCCGCTGACCATCCCCACGCTTTGCACCGACAAGGACCAAGAGTTCAGCGACCGCTTCGTCACGACAGGTAAACGCATGCCGACGGGCAAGCGCGCCTGCGCTGCGCGAGGCGCCGGGCTTGGCATAAGGACAGCGCTCAGGATGCCTGGGCCTAGGTTGCACTAAACAACCCCAGATAACGCCTCGCGATCGCCCGCCAGTCGAGCGGCTCGACGAAGGCACGCGCGGCTGTACCCAGTTGGGCGCGCCGTGCGGGATCGGCGAGGAGATCGGCGATCGCCAGGGCGAAGGCATCCGGATCATCGGCGATCACGGCCTCAACCCCTGGCCTGAGCGGGATGCCCTCGGTGCCCTTGGCGGTGCTGACCACAGGGAGCCCAGCGGCGAAATAGTCCAGGATCTTCATCCGCGTCCCGCTCCCCTTTTGCAATGGAACCACGGCAAGGTCTGCACCCTTGAGATAGGGCGCAACCCGTTCGACCGGCCCAATGAACCTCAGCCTGGGATGCAGGCGCTCGCCCGGCGGATGGGCGCCGATCGCCAGGACCTGAACCCGGACGCCGAGGCGCTCTAGACGGGGTAGGATCTCCTGGGCCATCAACTGCATCGCCTCAAGGTTCGGCGGATAGCCATAGATCCCGTGATAGACCAGTACCCAGGTATCGGCAGGGATGTCATAGAGTGTGCGCAGATCCAGGGGTTCGGCCTGGGCGAATGAATCGAGATCCACCCCGTGGGGGATGAGATGCAAACGCTCGGGCGGGATGCCATCGGCGATCAGTTGGGCGCGATCGTGCTCAGAGACCACCACGACATGATCTGCGCGCTGGCACCAGCCAAGCTCGATCTTGCGCAACATGGCCTGGGCATGGGGCGAGAGCTCAGGATACTGGTCGGCCAGGCGCTGGTATTCGACATTGTGCTCGACCAGGAGCGCCTTACCGCTCAACAGGTCTCGCGTCCAGCAGGCAGCCCGGGCGTATGCCGGAAACTCGGCCTGATAGCAACGCGCCCCCGAGCGCAGGGCCACATACAGGGTGCGCAGCACCAGCCCCCAATCGACGGCAGGGTCATAGAGAAAGGCATCGCCCTCGGGGATCCCCTGCGCCAGCACCCAGGTGCGTATCCGCTGGGGATCGGGGCCCAGGCGTTGCAACCAGGCCGGATAGCGGCGCTTTGCAAAATGCCCTTGGCGCACCTCGTGATAGCAGGTGCGGTCATCGCTGATGAGATACACCCGATCGACCGCATGTGACAGACCCCAGGCGGTGCGCTCGATCTTGACCGCGGCACCGTGATTGAGCGGCCAGATATCTGCGCGCGAGATCAGGATCACCGTTGGTCTTCGACCCTTCGTCAGCCGACCGATGGTGCGGGTCAAAGATAGGATCAAGGGCTTGAAGGCCCGGAATGCATGGAGCGCCGGCTTCCGGTCGGCAGCAGGAGTGGCCGCCGCCATCTCCCCTTTCTTGGTGGGAGAGGGATCAGGGGTGAGGGCGATCTCGTCGGCAGGTAAAGCCTGAACGGGGGTGAGGTCAATGGGTTCGGTCCGCACCGCCTGCCTTGGACCCTGCAAAAACCCAAGCACGGGCGCGATGGTGCGCCGATAATGAAAGCACTCATCCAATAGACGCAGGGCGTTGATGGATTTCTGCTCGATCTGCGCAGGATCGGCGAGGATCTCAGCAATGAGCCTAGGGAGCTCATCGATCCCTTCTACCGTCCAGCCAGCGTCATAGGCGTGCACCAGCTCGGCGAGCTCCAGATAGCGGTTGCAGATCAAGGGTAAGCCGAGGCTCAAGCACTCCAGGGCGCGGAAGGATTGGCTGTGCCAGCGCTCGGGGTTTTCATCGGCGAGCTCAAGCCCGATGTGACAGCGCTCAGCCAGATAGCGATGCAACTCGCCATAGGGCAGGAGGGGAGAGGTCGAGTGCACCTTGCCTGCAGGCCCTGCCGCGTCCCCCCTAGGGCGTGCATCGTGCACCCCATCCATCCCTTGACCTACCGCCTCATAGACATAGCGCCCTGAAAAGACGACGATCTCGGCCCGCCCGGGGCCGTGCTGGTTGATTGCCTGGGACAGGGCAGCAAGCCAGTTCTCGGATCTTCGCCACGGCCAGGCAACCCCACCGGTGACCAGGCGGATCGGCTCACCCGGCCTTAGACGCAAAGGTGAATGGGTCTCAAAGCCCGCCGAGATGGGGACGACATCAATCGGGGCCGCGGCGCGACAGTCGAATCCGGCCAGGATCAGCCAGGGCAAGAGAAAACTCATCTGACGCCGATTCCCCACCAGGAAACGCTCGGCGCGTCGATAGCAGGCCAGGGTGCGGCGGATCTCCGATCCCAGATCGAGATGCCCCTGATACATGGCCTCGAGGACCCTGGGGGCCACGACGTCGAGCACGATAGGGATCTCAAGCTCAGCGGGGAGGGCCTCGATCAGCTCCCAATAGCCGACCAAGAGGACATCGGGCGATTCGCCCTTAAGGATCGCGGCGAGCTCGGCAGGATCGGCATAGGTGCGCGCGCGCAGACCTCGCTTGAGCCAAGGCCCACTCGGCTCGCCTAGGGCCGCGGGATAGACCTGAATGACCCGATGCCCGGCCTCGATGAGCCCAAGGGCCAATCCCAAGGCACGCACGCTGTTTCCCGAGGCGATGCGGCCGGGGTCGAGCGGCCCGCCGTGGGTGAGCAAGAGGACCTTCATGGAGCGACCTCGGCAAGTAGACGTTCTAAGGTTGCGCGCGCCTGGGCACTTGAAAAATACCGCTCGATATTGGCAATCCCTCCCTGGCGCAGGCGCTCCCAGAGCTCCTGGTCGCGATAGAGGCGCACCACGCACTCAGCGAATGCGGCGGCATCAGGGGCGATCAGGACATCGCGTTCATGGCTCAATGCCATCCCCTCGGCGGCTAGGGGTGTTGCCACCACCGGCACACCATAGGCCATGCTTTGGTTGATCTTGCCCTTGACACCTGCCCCATAGCGCAGCGGGGCGATCGACAGGCGCGCGCGATCGAACAAGGGCCGGACGTCCTCGACATAGCCCAGGACATGGAGACCGCGCTCAGGGGCATGCAGCGATTGGATGACAGGCGGCGGTCGGCTGCCGACGATCAGGGTGGGGACGGGGCCGAGCGATCTGAGGACCTCGGGCAGCACCTTGGCGACATAATAGCGAACCGCATCGACGTTGGGATCATGATTGAACCCGCCGATGAACAGGATAGCATCGCGGGCGGCAAAGGGTGCGGGGGTGGGGTCCGGGTCATGGATATTGCTCAGGCGCTCAATGCGCGCCTGCGGTAGCTCTTGGGCCAAGAGCGCTTGTTCGGCGGGGCTCACGACCAGGGTCAGATCGGCGCCTTCGATCAGAGCCAACTCTTGACGCTTGCGCCAAGCAGCGCGTTTATATGCCGCCGGATCGTTTGTCAGCTCGGCGGCGCGCTGTTCACGCAGAAAATGCAGATCAACGGTATCAAACCAGACGCGCGCTTGGGGCGCATATTCGCGCACCAGGTCCAAATACTGACCAGCGACCAGGACGCGGCTGAGGATGACGAGGTCGTACTCCGCCCCTCGTCGTTCGAGATGGTGCTGGACCGAGGTGATCTCGGGGGTAGCCAAGACCTCGACCCCGCGGAGCATGAGCTGGGTCCTATAGGGCTCGACGGGCTCCAGGTTGGAGGGGATGAAGGTCACCCGCCAGCCCAATCCGATCAGGATCTCAAGCAGCCGCCACATCCGCAGTGAGCCCGAGTCCTGGTCTGGCATCAGCATCACCGCATCGATCACCAGGACGCGGTGGTGGTGGATCGCCGTGGTTACAGCGCAGCGGCTCGGGTGGACCAGGCTGACCTCCGGCCAGGCATAGAGGCCAAACCCCTGGGCGCGAAGCTGCTCCAAGAATCCCGCAAGGGTCGAGATGGATGGGCCCTTTTCCGCCAAGACCCGCTCGACCGCCCGACGGTTCAAGACCAGGCCCGGGGCTGAGGCGCCATCGACTAGACGAGGTGCGCCATAGGCAGGTGCCTCGGGGTCGTCGCCTGCACCGAACGGCTGGAGCGCCCCATTGGGCCCGCGCACCTGACCGAACTCGAGCAACCGCCCATCGGCGCCAATGAGCCTCGGGCGCAGCGCCCCTACTGGCACTGCAGCATCAGCCAGGAGGCGAGGCGCATGGAGCAAACGCCACAACCAGTCTTGCGGCTTGGCCTCCAGACAATCGAGCTCCATCAGCCAAGCGGCAGGTGTGGCCTCGATGATCGCTCGATATCGACCCGCGACATCTGAGCCCGAGATCCCGAGGTGTTTGATCCCAGGGGCACAACGCCCTAGGAGCGGGCCGAGGGGATCGCCCTCCGGATAAACGACCAGCACCTCGAAGGGGGGGACATGGCGGCTGTAGAGCAGGTCCTCGAGGGTCCAGAAGGTGTGGACACAGGCATGCGCGCTATCGACGATCAGGGCAAATTGGGGCGTGGCCAAGGCATGGGTGCGCCCCGCCTGGTTGTCCAAGTCACCAGGCGCAGGTAGAGCGGCTGTTGGGGCGCTGGCTATCGGAGGCGCCGTGGTGCCCTCCCCTGCCCCTTCCATGCCCGAAGAGAGGGACGGGTTCCGTCCCCCGCTCTCCTTCTGGGAAAGGGGGTGAGGGTGGGGGGCGCCTGAACAGAACCTGGCGATCCGCGCCGCCTGCCACAGGGTGCGCAGGCTAGGCCGCTGGGGGTCTCGGCGCAGCCTGGCGATGAGGACCTGAGCAATCGGCCAAGGGCCGTGGAACCGGGCGATCTCGGTGAGATGGACTGCATGCGCGCGCAGGCGGTCTAAAGGTGCGCCGAGTGGGGCCAGACGTTTCTGGAGCCAGGCATCTAGACCCGCGGTCAACTCGTCTAACCAGACTAAACAACCTGCCAAGGAGCGCCCGCGTTCCAGATCCTTGCGACATTGCAGGGCAGCGCGCAACGACCAAACGCCGAGTAGATCCAGAAGCTCCCGCTCCCTTTGGAGAGAGGATTCAATATATTCCAGACGCGCCCGCAGTCCCTGGATCTCGGACTGCAAGGTGCGTTTTTCGGCATCCCACAAGGCCGCGCGCACCTGAAGCTCGCCATGTGCGGTGCGCAGGTGATGGAACTCAGCGAGCTGTTTCTCATATCTCTGGCGCTCGGACTCGCAGTGCGCGCGCAACGCCTCATACATCGGTCGATGCTTGGCATATTCGGCGATCCTCAACACCTGCTCGGGCGTCCAACGGGCACGCCATTTGGCAAAAAAGGCCGCCAATCCCGGATCGATCCGCCGATCCTCGCCTCCCTGTACCCCAAAGCCGCCGCCGCCCTGGATGCGATAGACGCCGGTCACCCGATCGACACGGACCAGGGAGGTCAGGGCGCTCACCTGCACCCAGAAGTCCCAATCCTCATAGACCGCAAGCGACTCATCGAACCTGATCCCCTGCGCGATCAGTCTGTGATCAAAGAGCACTGCATGGATGGGAAGATAGTTTTCGATGAGCAGGCGCACCGGGTCGTATGGCTGATTGAAGACATGGACGACCTCCCAGTCGCCTTGCGCCCTCTGTCTGCGGCACTCGATCCCCGCATAGGCCGCAAGCGCATCCTCCCGCCCTTGGAGAGACTCGACGAGACCAGCGAGATGCTCAGGTAGGAGCCAGTCGTCGTCGTCGAGAAAGAGCAAGAGATCCCCTTGTGCTGCATCGAGCCCGAGATTGGCCGCCTCGCCGCGTCTCAGACGCCGTCCGTGGCCTATGACCCGCGCTGGAAAGGGGCCGCAGCGTTCGATCGATTGCGGTGCGCCTGTCCCCAGGGCATCGATCAACACGACCTCGACCCGCGGATAGGTCTGTGTGGCGACCGAATCCAGCGCCTCTTGTAAGGTCGAGCGCCAAAGGGTGCGGATCAGGACCGAGATGAGCGGCTGAGCGAGGGATTCGCGGTATTGCGGCATGGGCTAGGGCTTGAGCAACATAGAGGTAGGCAGACGCGATGCGCGCCCGCAACATAAGGGGATGATACAACAGCCGCAGAGTCAGCGCGCCTTGGGCTGATCTTGCGCTAGGCTTGCGCCATGCAGGCTGAATAAGAGATCAACCTCGGCTTGGGTCAGGCCACAGAGCCTGCGGACCTCGTGTCGCCCATGCCCTAGACGGATCAGTTCGATGGCGCGCAGATATAACCCCTCGTCGGCTGTGCGCAAACGTAGCTCGCTGTGCTGCTCAGCGAGACGGTCAAGCGCTCGCTGCACGCTCGCTTGATGCTGGCCCTGATCGATGACATCCTCGGCGACGGCCTTGATCGCGCCATGCAGGGCGAGCACCGCGGTCTCAAAGCCCTCCTGTTCGCGGCGCAAGCCCTGGATCTGCGCCTCGAGCGCGCGCACCCGCCGTCCCGCCCGCCAACCGAGGAGCATGGCCCAGAGCGCCATTAATATGGCCAAAAGAGCAAACCACAGGGGCTCCACTCCCCAGAAGACCGCGCCGAGCGCCTCGATCCACTCAGGCATAGTCGTCGATCAGCCGGCCATGCCTTGGTGTCGTCGTTGGGAGGGTATCGTCGGGCTGCGCAGCCGTGTTCTGCAAGGCGGCACGCCGGTCGCCCTGCCGTCGCTCAACTTGACGCCGATCGCCTTGACGCCGATCCTGTACCCGCCGTTCGGTCCCGAGCCGCGGGGCCTGGCGCCGGTCCTCCGAACGGCGCTCGGCAGCCCGGCGCTCCTTGGTTCGGCGTTCACCCTGACGCCGCTCGCTCTGACGCCGCTCGCCTGCCGCCGTTTCTCGATCCAGCGGACGGCGCAAGAGCCAGGTGCGCCGGCGTTCGAGCCGCCGCTCTTGGTCAGTACCCAGATCGCGCGCCGGTGTCTGGGATTGGACGGGTTTGAGGTCTCTGATCCGCTCGCTCATTGCCGCCCCTCAAAGAGATCGCTGCTGCCCTCATCCATCTATCGGCGCTAGCAGACGAAACCCAAGGGCTCAGAGCTCGCGCAGGGTTGTCCATTCCTCGTCGGAGAGCAGTTTATTGAGATCGATCAGGATGGTCAGGCCATCGCCCGAGCTGGTAACACCCAGGATAAAGCGGCTGGTCTGTTCATTGCCGACCGCAGGGGCAGGATCAACGGCATCCTCAGGGATCTGGACCACCTCGGCCACCGAATCGACCAGGATACCAATGTTTTGGCGATCGACATCGATGATCACGATGCGCGAGGCCTCATCGGGCTCGCGCATCGGCAGACCGAGACGCCGCCGCGCATCGATCACGGTGACCACATCACCGCGTAGATTGATGATCCCCAGGATATAGTCGGGCACCCCGGGGACGGGCGTGATGTCGGGGACCTTTAAGACCTCCTGGACCTGGAGCACATCGATCGCATAGGTCTCATCAGCCAGACTGAAGGTCACATAGGTCGATGAGCGGCCACCCGGCCCTGCCCGCGATTCCGATCCATTCATAGGTATAGCCTCAGTGATTAGGATTGATTGAGTATGGCGGATGCGCGCCTCCCGCGCGCCAGGTCTTGGATGGACTCAGGGTCGCGCACCCGATCCTGACTCCCAGTCCGCACGCAGACGCTCGGGTTCGACCAGGGCGCTTGAGCGCGTCTCGCTGAGCGCTGGCAGCACGATGATCGAGACCCGGCGATTGCGCGCCCGCCCTGCCTCGGTTGCATTGCTCTCGATGGGATGGAACTCACCGTAGCCAATGGCGACCATACGATCGGGTTCCACCCCATTCTGGGCGAACAGATTGACCACGGTCGCCGCCCGCCCCGAGGAAAGCTCCCAATTGGAGGGATAGATCACATTGCTGATCGGACGGTTGTCGGTATGTCCCTCGACATGGATGCGTATATCGTGGCCCTTCAGCACCTCTGCCAGCTCGGTGAGCAGCGGGCGCGCGCCGGCATCCAGGGTCGCCGAGCCGCTCGAAAACAGCAGGTTGCTGTTGATCGCCACCTCGATCCAATAGGGCTGGCGCTTGATCTGGATACGCCCGTCTTCAACCAGCTCGCCCATGGTCGCCTGGATTTCATTGGACATCGTCTGGATCTCGCTTGCGATCCGCTCGCGTTCTTCCTTGGATACCTGCCCCAAGATGGCGGCAAGGGCCACTGCAGTCGGCGACGGCGGGTCCATTTCGGTCGGCTGTTGGGGCATCTGACCCGAGATCAATTCGGGGGGACTGAGAGAGCGCGGTACATCCTCGCTCACCGGCGATTCCTCGAGCGTCGGCTCGCCGATCTGGATGGGATCGACCGCTGTCTGGACGCTAAAGGCGGTGCTCAGCGACTGGGAAAGCACCTGATATTTGTCGGCATCGACCACCGAGACGGCATACATAGCGATGAAAAAGGCCAACAGTAGGGTCAAGAGATCGCCATAGGGGATCGCCCAGGCCTCATGATGGAGGTGTTCGTCGCTGGGTCTACGCCGCGCCATACCGAGTCATCATCTTTGGATAAAGCCGAGGAGTTTATGTTCGATGTTGCGCGGATTCTCCCCTTCGGCAATG
Organism: Caldichromatium japonicum; assembly: GCF_011290485.1. Taxonomy (GTDB): domain Bacteria; phylum Pseudomonadota; class Gammaproteobacteria; order Chromatiales; family Chromatiaceae; genus Thermochromatium; species Thermochromatium japonicum. The sequence continues at coordinate 2,876,147 of NZ_CP048029.1, forward strand.
GCCACCAAACCCTCGAGGATCATGGTCTGATAGTTGATACGCGCCTGGATGAGCGATTTAAGCTTACTGGCCACAGGCAAAAAGAACAGGTTGGCTAGCCCCACCCCATAGATGGTCGCCACGAATGCCGCGGCGATCCCCGGCCCTAAGCGCCCGGGCGCGGTCAGGTTTTGCATCACTGCCATCAGCCCCATGACCGCGCCGATAATCCCCAGTGTTGGGGAGTAGGTCCCCATGCTCTCAAAGACCCGCGCGCCCTGTAGATCAAAGGATTCGCTATTGTCCAAGTCCGATTCCAAGACCTGCCGCAGGCTTTGGGGCTCAGCACCATCGACCAAGAGTTGCAATCCTTTGCGCACGAATGGATCGGGTTCATGCTCCGAGCGTTCCTCCAGACTCAGGAGCCCCTCCTTGCGCGAGAGATGCGACCAGACGACGATCTGTTTGATCATGGCCTCAAGGTCCAGGCGCGGTGGCTTAAAGACCCAAGGAAACATGCGGAGCGCATGGGCGAAGACGGGGGCGCGCGTCTGTAGCAGGGTGGCGCCCAGGGTACCCACGACCACGATCAGAAAGGCAGCCAGATTCCACAGTGCACCCAGCGAGCTGCCCTTGGCGACGATCCCGCCGAGGATGGCCACCAAGCCGAGCAAGAGCCCGCTGAGGCTCAGGACGTCCATCGCTCAGCAGAAACCCTTGATCAGGGCGGGCCCGACCTCCTTGAGCGGCAGGATCTGGTCAGCAAGCCCGGCCTCGATGATCGCTGCCGGCATCCCGAACACCACACAGCTTGCCGCGTCCTGGGCCCAGATCTGCGCCCCATTGGCCTTAAGCTCGCGCGCCCCTTCGCGCCCGTCCGCCCCCATCCCCGTCAGGACGACGGCCAAGACCTGACCGCGCAGCGCTGTCACAGCTGAGCGGAAGGTGATATCGACGCTGGGTTTATAGATGGTCCCCGGGGGGCTGTCCTCGATCCGTACCCGCGTCTGTGACCCGCCTTCGAGGATCATCTGCATCCCACCCGGGGCCAAGAGCGCACAGCCCGGCTTCAAGACATCGCCGCTGATAGCCTCTTTGACCTCGATCTGACAGAGGTTGTTCAAGCGTTCAGCGAATGCGGGGGTGAAGCTGGCCGGCATGTGCTGGATCAGGGCGATCGGCAGCGGAAAATTCTTAGGCAGGACCTTCAACACCTCTTGCAGGGCCACGGGTCCGCCGGTCGAGGTGCCGATCAGGACCGCGCGCAGATTGCGCAATGCAGTCGGCGCCGCCGGGGGACGGGGGGCGACCGGCACCACAGGACGCGGCGCCGGCTGGGGTGCACGTTCTGCGGCCGGTACACCTGGGGAACGGCGCAGCAACCGACTGCGCCCGAGTGCCCGCACCCGCTGACGCAAGAGCATCTTGGCCGATTCCTCATCCCTGGCGATGTCGCTCAAGCGCTTGGGGAGAAAGTCCATCGCCCCAGCGTCGAGCGCATCCAGGGTCGCCTTAGCGCCCTCGGTGGTCAGGGTTGAGAACATCAGGATCGGGCGCGGCGATTCGGCCATGATCCGCCGGACTGCGGTGATGCCATCCATCACCGGCATCTCGATGTCCATAGTGACGACATCGGGGTCGAGCTGCTTGACGACCTCGATCGCCTCCTGGCCATTGGCTGCGGTCCCCACCACCTCGATCCCGGCATCGGCATTGAGGATCTCGACGATACGCCGGCGGAAAAAACCCGAATCATCGACTACGACAACGCGTAGGCTCATGCCAAGACCCCTGTTTCAAGTAGATACCCTAAGTCGCGGCTGGCCCGCCCGCTGTAGGCCGACTGGCCCAGGAGCTTGATCAGAGCGGGGATGTCGATGATGAGCGCGATCCCACCGTCGCCGGTGATGGTGGCGCCCGCCAGCCCAGGCACACCGTGCAAGCCCTTGCCCAGCGGCTTGATCACGACCTCTTCTTGACCCACCAGGTCATCAACCACCAACCCCACCCGCCGCTGGGCGACATAGACCACCACCACATGGGCCTCACGCCTAGGAGAGATCGAGCGCTGAGGATAGAGCCAACGCACTGCGTAATAGAGCGGCAAGGCATGGTTGCGGACCATGATCGCCTCTTGACCATCGACACAATGGGTACGGGTCAGGTCGAGGTCTAGGATCTCAGAGACCGAGGCCAAGGGGATGGCAAAGCGCCGTCCATCGATGATGACCATGAGTGCCGGCAGGATGGCAAGCGTCAGGGGCAGCTTGATGCTGAGCTTGGTGCCGACTCCGACCTTGGAGTCGATCTCAATGCTGCCGTTGAGCTGGGAGATGCGGGTCTTGACCACATCCATACCGACCCCCCGCCCCGAGATATCGGAGATCTGCTCCTTGGTCGAAAAACCGGCCATGAAGATCAGGTCAAAGCACTCTCGGGTGGAGAGACGCTCGGCCTGGGCGGGATCGATCAGCCCCTTTTGGATAGCCTTGGCGCGCAGCTTATCAGGATCCATCCCGCGCCCATCGTCCTGGATGATCAGCGAGATGTGATCGCCCTCTTGCGCCGCCCCAAGGACGATGGTGCCGCGCCTGGGCTTGCCCGCCATTTCGCGTTCATCTGGGCCCTCGATCCCATGATCCACCGCATTGCGGATGAGATGGACCAGGGGGTCGGCCAGGGCCTCGACCAGGTTTTTATCGAGGTCGGTCTCCTCGCCGAAGGTTTCTAGCTCGATCTCCTTGCCCAGGTTGCGGGCCAGATCCCTGACCACCCGCGGAAAGCGGCTGAAGACCTTCTTGATTGGCTGCATGCGGGTCTTCATGACCGCGGCCTGGAGGTCGGAGGTCACCAGGGCCAGGGCGCCGATCGCCTTGCCGATCTCCTCATCGGCAATCCTTGTGCGCAGCATGCTCAGCCGGTTGCGCACCAAGACCAGCTCGCCGACCAGATTCATAATCTCATCGAGCCTTTGGGTATCGACCCGTACCGAGGTCTCGACCGCCGGAGCAACCGCAGGCTGCGTCTGGGTCGCCCTGGAGGCTTCGTCCAGTTCGGTGGGAGGTTGCACCGCCGGGGTAGGTGTTTGGGGCATCGGCTTGGGCGGCTCGCTCGCTGCTGCCTTGGCCGGCTTGGCGCCATGGAGCTGATCGAGCAGAGCCTCGAACTCGTCCTCGGTGATCAGCTCGCTCCCGGATACTGCCCCGCCAGGGGCAGCGGCACCCTCGGTTGTGGCCCCAGGCGTCGGCTGGTCCTGTGCCATGGGTGCGGTCGCCTGAGAAGGAGCAACACCAGGATCGGCCAGAGCATCCAGCAAAGCCTGAAACTCGGCCTCGGTGATCTCATCGCCGTCTTCTGCCGCCGGAGGTTGGGGCCCTGGCTCAGGCGGAGGGGGTGGGGGAGCAGTAGGTTGAACTGCAGCCGTCTCAGGCACGGCCAGGGCGGCCAGGGCATCGATCAAGAGCGGCGGGGCAGGCGTCGGGTCGCGTCCGGCCTTGAGATCGCCGAACATGACGTTGAGCACATCGAGCACGCGCAACACCACATCCATGAGCATGGGATCGACGCGCCGCTCGCCGTTGCGCAGGAGGTTGAATACATCCTCAGCGTAATGGCAAACCTCGACCAGGGGGATGAGATTAAGAAACCCTGCCCCGCCCTTGATGGTATGAAAGCTGCGGAAGACCGCATTGAGCAGACCGCGATCGTCGGGATTCTGTTCAAGTTCGATCAGCTGCTCATTGAGGCCCTCGAGCAGCTCGCCCGCCTCCACTAGGAAATCTTTCAGGATCTCGTCATTCGGATCGATGGCCATGCAGGATCACCTTATCGGCGCGCTAAAAGCCCAGGCTAGACAGCAAGGCGTCCACATCGTCTTGACTGCTGACTACATCGGCAGTGGCGTCCTGCGTGTTAGGAACGACTGGGCCATGCCCACGCAGCGCGCTAAGTGTATCAGGCTCGGATTCAGATTCAGATTCAGATGGCTTGGCTGGGCGTTGCAGATCCAGGCGCCCGCTCGACAGACGCACCAGCTCGACCAGATTCTCCTCGACCTCGTGAACCAAGCGAATCACGCGCCGGATGATCTGGCCAGTGAGGTCCTGATAGTCCTGGGCCATGAGGATCTCGGACATCAGTGATTTGAGTCGCCCGGTCTCTTCGATACCGCTATCGAAAAAGCCCTCGAGAGCGCGCGCAAGATCGCGGAACTCAGCAATGGTCAGCTCGCGATTGCGAAAACGCGCCCAGCGGTCGCGCAGATCCAGCGCCGAGTTGTGGATGGCATCAGCGATCGGCATGGCCTCATCGAGGGCGTTAAGGGTGCGATGGCTCGCCTGTTCGGTCATGGCGACCACATAGTTGAGCCGCTCCTTGGCATCAGGGATGTGATCGCGCGTAAGTTCAACCAGGCGCGCGTCGCCGCGGAAGCTATTGAGCGCCTCATGCAGATCGCGGGTCAACTTGCCCAGCTCTTCGAAAAGCTGCTGCTCATAGGGCAGACGCAACTGGCGGATGAGCGCATCGGCCCCCTCCCTGTCGGACGCCTCCAGGCGCTCGACAAGCTGGCGAGCGAGCTCAAGCTGCGAGGTCCGACGTTCTTCGTCTTGATCGAGGGCTCCGGTGTTGTCCATTGCTCATCCCTGGGCCTCAAGGCGCTCAAAGATCTTGTCGATCTTTTCCTTGAGGGTCTCGGCGGTGAATGGCTTGACGATATAGCCATTGACCCCCGCCTGGGCAGCCTCAATGATCTGATCGCGTTTGGCCTCGGCGGTGACCATGAGCACCGGCAGGGATTTCAGCATGGGGTCGGCGCGCACGGCCTTCAGGAGCGCGATCCCCTCCATGTTGGGCATGTTCCAGTCGGTGATCAGGAAATCAAAGCCGCCGCTTTTGAGCATCGGCAGGGCCGTGCTGCCATCATCCGCCTCGGAGACATTGTTAAACCCTAGCTCGCGTAGCAGGTTTTTGATGATCCGCCTCATAGTGGAAAAGTCATCCACGACGAGGATCTTCATATTCTTGTCCACGTGACGCTCCACATCGCATCTATTGGTGTTAAACGGAATCCCGCTGGACCCAGTCGCGCAACCGGGCGCGCAATCGATGCAGGGCCTGGGTGCGAATCTGACTCACCCGCGATTCGGTGACATCCAGGATAGCGCCGATCTCGCGCAGATTGAGCTCCTCATCATAATAGAGCGCGAGCACCAAGCGCTCGCGCTCTGGTAGCTCACCCAAGGCACGGGCCAAGGTATCGGCAAACTGTTCGGACTCGATCTGTTCCAGAGGCGTCTCGCTATTGCCTGGCAGGAGGCGATCCGCCTCGGCATCCTCGCCGAACAGTTCATCGAGCTCGAGGATCTGACAGCTTGCTGTATCTTGCAGCATGCCACGATAATCGTCGAGGGAGACGCCCAGGGTCTCGGCAATCTCGCGCTCAGTCGCCGCACGCCCCTCACGCGCCTCGACCTGCTGGATGGCCTCGGCGATCCGCCGGCTGTTGCGGTGCACCGAGCGCGGTGTCCAATCGGAGCGTCTGAGCTCATCGATCATCGCTCCGCGGATACGGATGCCGGCATAGGTGGCAAAGCTCGCCCCCTGCCCCGCTTGGAACTGACGCGCGGCCTCGATGAGCCCCACCATCCCTGACTGAATGAGGTCCTCGATCTGGACCGAGGGCGGCAAACGCGCCGCGAGATGATGGGCGATGCGCCGGACCAGATCGGCATGCTCGGCGACCAGGCGCGCGACCTTATCGCCGCCAGCATTGGCATAGCCCCCGATCCGGGAGCGCAAGCGGCTCATCAGGTGCCCTGAAGCAGACGTTCGACAAAGAAACCGATGCCACCGACCTCATGTGATGCCGGGCGGGTGGCATCGATACGGCGCGCAAGTTCGGCAAACGAGCGGGCCGAGGGACTCCCCGGATACAGGCTGACCACCGGCTGGCGCCGCTGCACCGCCTGGCGTAGCTTGTCATCCATCGGGATCATTGCCGCTGCATCCAACACCACGTCCGGCAGATAGCTGGCGCAGACACTCATGAGTTTGCGCATCAGGCGCTGACCCGATTCGGGATCGCGCAGCATGTTACAGATGATCCGAAAACGACGCACTCCGTGCTCTTGATGCAAAACCTTGATCAAGGCATAGGCATCTGTCAAGGAGGCCGGCTCATCGCACACCACTACGAAGACCTGTTGTACCGCCTTGCAGAAACTCGTCACCGCGTCGTTGACCCCAGCGGCGACATCGACGACCAGGACATCGAGCGGTTTGTCATAGCTGCTGAAGGCGCGGATCAGGCCCAGATGCTCGGCGGGGCTGAGGTTCGCCATCGTGCTGATCCCCGAGGCCGAGGGGACCAGCAGCAGGCCCTCCGGTCCCTGCACCAGGATGTCCTCCAGGCGCTCGACCCGCCCTGCCACCAGGTCATGCAGGGTCTTGGTCGGACGCAATCCGAGCAAAAGATCGGCGTTTGCCAACCCCAGGTCGGCATCGAACAGCATGACATGACGGCCGAAACGGGCCAGGGCCACGGCCAGATTGACCGCGACATTGGTCTTGCCTACCCCCCCCTTGCCGCTGGCGATGGCGAGACTCTGAAACGGACGCTGACTAATAGGCGGCATGCATGGCTTTCCTGAAAGGAACGACGGACTCCAAGACCAGTGGATCGCTGCCCAAGCGGTTGAGGATCAGTGCTGACCGCGGTGCCTGACGTGGGATCTGCGCCGGCAGGGACTCAGCACGCGCCTCCCCTGGCCCCAGGGGCAGCGGGAGCTCGATGGCGCGCATCCTATCCGCTTGCGGCCTTGGGACATCGGGCTCACCAAAGGCCAGACGGATCAGGCGCTCGGTATCGGCGTGCTGGAAATCCTCCTCTAGACCCTGGCCGTCGCTCTGGAACACCAGACCCAGCTGCTGCTCGAGGAGGACCGCCAAGACCTCACCCAGGCGCTCGGCCTCATCGATCTTGGTCAAGACCAGGGCCGAGGGCGCGCAGACCTGAAATGATTGTAGAACCTGATGCAAGACGCTGGCTTGATGGGTCGCAGGGATGACCAGCCAGGTCTCGAGCGGGATCAGGGAACGGATCTGGGCAAAGGGCCGGCATTCAGCCATGGCCCGTGCCGGTCGCCCTTCGGTATCGACCAGGATCAGATGACCCGGGGCAGCGCGCTTGGCCAGGGCCAAAAGGTCGCGCTCATCGTCGAGCAGGATGACGGGCACCCCCGCCATCTGGCCGAAGGTCTGCAGCTGCCTGTAGGCACCGATGCGCTGACGGTCAAGGGTGGCGAGGGTCACGGACTCAACCCCCAACCGCCGGATGCGGCGCAGGGCCAAACGGCACAGGGTCGTGGTCTTGCCGGCGCCCGTGGGTCCAACCAGAGCTAATACCCCGCCGCGATCGAGCACCGTCGGCTGGGTCACGGCGATCGAGGCCGCCAGGCGGGCCCGCAGCCGACCCCAGGCCTCCTCCTCGGCCTGATCCTCCTGGAGGCTACCAACCAGCGAACGTGCCAACTTCTCGCCGAACCCGCAGTCCATGAGACGCTCGACGATGCTGGCCGCCAGGGGATGGGTCACGGCCCACTGATCGCGTTCGCTCAAGACCTGCTGTTGGGCAAGCAGGGTGCGCAGCTCCTTGAGCTCACGGCGCATCGCTACAAGCTCCGGATCGACGGCGACCGGCGCTCGGCGGGTTTGCGCCGCCGCAGATGTCTTGGCCCCCGGCTCTATGGCAGCCACCACCTCGATCATCCCATTGACCCGCCGGCTCGACAGGATCATCGCCTCTGGACCCAACTGCTCGCGGACCTGGCGCATGGCCTCTGGCATGGTCCGCGCCTGATAACGCCTGACGTTCATCGGTCAAACTCCACTCGTCGATCGGTTAGTCGCGCGCCTGGACGTTGTCGCCCCGGCCCACTGTGGCAACCACCCGAATCCGGCGGTTGTCCGGGATCTCGGTGAAGGCTAGCACCGTCAAATTCCGGATCGCCCCGCGCAGCCAGCTCGCGATCCAGGGGCGGATCTCGGGGGCCACGACCAGAACCGCCGGCGCGCCCTCGGCCTCTTGTTTGCGGGCCGCCTCCATCACCGAGCGTTGCAGGCGTTCCGCTAGCCCCGGTTCGATACTGATGGCCTCGCCCTGGCTGCCTTGTAGCGATTTATGCAACAGTTGTTCCAACGATGGGTCCAGCGCGATCAACGGCAGCTCGTCGTCCGGTCCAACCAGGTCCTGGACGATCGAACGTGAGAGCGCCACCCGCACCGCAGCGGTCAGGGTGGCGGGATCTTGACTCTTGAGCGCCTGCTCCGCCAAAGTTTCGGCGATGGTGCGCAGGTCGCGGATCGCGACCTGCTCGGCCAAGAGGTTCTGCAAGACCTTGAGGATCACCCCCAAGGACATGGATTTGATCGACAAGAGATTCTCGACCAGCTTGGGCGAGCGGCGCGACAGCTGATCGAGCAGGTGCTGGACCTCTTCGTGCCCGATGAGCTTGTGGGCGTTCTCGCGGAAGATCTGGGAGAGATGGGTAGCAATCACGGTCGAGGCATCGACGACCGTATAGCCTGCCGCCTGGGCCGCCTCGCGGTTGGCCGGGTCGATCCAGAGCGCATCCAGGTTGAAGGTCGGGTCCTTGGTCGGGATCCCCTCGATGGTCCCGAAGACCTGACCAGGATTGATCGCTAGGTCCCGGTCGGGGAAGACCTCGGCCTCGGCTACGGTCACCCCGCGGATGGCGATGCGATATTGATTGGGCGCAAGCTCCAGGTTATCGCGGATATGCACCGGCTGGATCAAAAACCCGAACTCCTGCGAGAGCTTGCGCCGGATGCCCTTGATCCGTGCCATGAGCTGACCGTCTTGGGTGCGATCGACCAGCGGGATCAGCCGGTAGCCGACCTCCAGCGACACCAGATCGACCGGCGGGACATCCTCCCAGGAGAGGTCCCGCTCAGCCGGCGGCGGTAGCTCTAAGCCTTCTGGCAGGCGCTCGACGGTCGGCGGCGGCGCAGCCTTGGGTTTGCCGGCGATCAGATAACCCGCGCCGATCAAACTAGACGATAGGCCCAAGAACACCAGGTTTGGCATCCCCGGCACCAGACCCAGCACCCCGATCACCCCACCTGCGATATACAGGACCTTGGGGTTGGAGAACATCTGGCTGAAGACCTGCTGCCCCATATCCTGGGAGGTCGAGGCGCGGGTGACGATGATCGCGGTGGCGGTGGACAGGAGCAGCGAGGGGATCTGGGCGACCAGACCATCGCCGATGCTCAGCAGGATGAAGGTATTGGCCGCCTCGGCGAAGCTTAAGCCCGCCTGGGTCATGCCGATGATGATCCCGCCGATGACATTGATGAACAGGATCAGGATGCCGGCGATGGCATCGCCGCGCACGAACTTGCTGGCGCCGTCCATCGAGCCATAGAAATCCGCCTCGAGGGTCACCTCCTCACGCCGTTTGCGGGCCTCCTCTTGCGAGATCAGCCCGGCGTTGAGGTCGGCGTCGATCGCCATCTGCTTGCCGGGCATGGCATCCAGGGTAAAGCGCGCGCTGACCTCGGAGACGCGCCCCGCACCCTTGGTGACCACCACAAAGTTGATGATGGTCAGGATGGCAAAGACCACCACCCCGATGGCGAAGTTGCCCCCGAGCACGAATTGACCGAAGGCCTCGATCACCTTACCTGCGGCTCCAGTGCCCTCGCCCCCATTCAACAGGATCACCCGGGTCGAGGCGACATTGAGCGACAGACGCAACAGGGTGGCCAGCAGCAAGACGGTGGGAAAGGCGGCGAAATCGATCGGGCGCGGGGTATAGACCGCGACCATGACCACGATCAGGGATAGGGCGATGTTGAAGGTAAACAAGAGATCCAGCAAAAAGGGCGGCAACGGCAGGACCAGCATGCCGAGCATGGCGACCAAGAGCAGAGGGGTGGCCAGCCCCAAACGCCCCAGGGTGCTGAGCCGTTCGACCAGCGCGTTCATCGCCGTAGCCTCCGCCACCGCGGTGCGCGGCGCGGATCGAGATACTCATCCGGCACCGGCAGCTCATCCGGCAGCTCGACCTCGGCTTCATCGCGTCGGATCTGATAGACATAGGCCAGGATGCGCGCTACGGCGACGAACAGACCGCTCGGGATCTCTTGGTTGAGTTCGGTGGTGAGATAGATGGCGCGTGCTACCCGCGGTGCCTCGACACAGACGATCCCGTGTTCCTCGCCCAGGTGCCGGATGGCGAGTGCCACCCGATCGACCCCCTTGGCCAGCAACCTGGGTGCCGACATGGTAGCCGGTACATAGGCGATCGCCACCGCATAATGGGTCGGGTTGGTGATGATCACATCGGCCTTGGGCACCTCGGCCATCATCCGCCGGCGTGCCATCTCATGCTGCACCCGGCGGATGCGACTCTTGACCTCGGGCTTGCCCTCAGTCTCTTTGAACTCATCCTTGATCTCTTGCAAGGTCATGCGCAGTTGGCGCTGATAGTTCCAGAGCTGGAAGGGCACATCGATGGCCGCCACGATCACCAGGGCAGCCGAGGCGATGAGAAACAACCAGGCGGCCAGATGGACCGCCTGGGCGATGGCGGTCTCCACCGGTAGTTCATCAAGCGTCAACAGCTTAGGCCAGATCGATTTAAGCCCCAGAAAGGCGACGATGCCGACCAGGGCGAACTTGGCCAGTCCCTTGACCAGCTCGAGCAGACCCTGGAGCGAGAACATCCGCTTGAGACCGGCGAGCGGATTGACCCGGGAGAACTGCGGCATCATGGCCTGTGTCGAAAAATTGGCGCCGCCGACCAACAGCGGTCCAACCAGGGCGGCGATCATGAGCAGGGCCAAGAGGGGGCTGATGATCAAAAGCGCCTGACCCAGCAGATGGACAAGACGCGCTACCAAGAGGTTTTCATCGAGGATGAGCTCGCGTTCCAGGGTCCAGCCCTCGGTCATCAGCCGGACGAAACGCGCGGCCATCCAGCCGCCGGCGAAAAAGATAAAGGCTGCGCCCAGGGTCAAGACCAAAAAGGTCCCCAGCTCGCGCGAGCGCGCGACCTGACCGCGCTCGCGCGCATCGCGCAGGCGCTTGGCGGTCGGTTGTTCGGATCGTTCTTGACCGTCGTCGTTCTCAGCCATGCGCTAGATCCTCGCGATCCGCTCGACCAACGGCAAGGCTGCAAGCAAGAGATCGCCGATGCGGGCAGTCAGGCTGGGTAGGGTCAGCAGGATGATGACAAAACCGATCAGGATGGTGATGGAAAAGCCCACGGCGAAGATGTTGAGCTGAGGCGCGGCCCGGGTGACCACCCCCATCGCCAGATTGACCAAGAGCAGGGCGGCCACCGCAGGCAGGGCGATCAAGAGCGCGCCGGCGAACATCTGGCTGCCGAAGCTCGCCACAAACCAAAGGTCATTGGGATCAAGCCCGCCCCCGCCGATCGGCAGGGTCTGAAAGCTTTTGAGTAACAGCTCGATCAGCACCAGATGACCGTTCATCGCCAGAAAGATCAGGGTTGCCAGGATCGAAAGATATTGCGAGACCATCGGCACCTGCACTCCGCCGGCGGGATCGACCGCCGACGCAAAACTCAGGCCCATCGATAGGGCGATGGCCTCGCCCGCCTGATTGATCGCCGAAAAGACCAGGGCCAGGATAAAACCCATCCCGATCCCGATCAGGACCTGTTCGCTGGCTACCAGCAGACCGCGGATGCTCAGCGGATCGATAGAGGGGGGCTCAGGCAATTGCGGGGCGATGACCAAGGCCAAGCACAGCGCCAACCCTAAACGCACCCGGGGGTTGATCTGGCGTGAGCCAAAGAGGGGCGTGACCAGCAACATGGCGCTGATGCGCACGAAGGGCCAGACCAGGGTCAGGGTCCAGCGCAGGATGTCCTCGGCCTGAAAAGTCATGCACCTCAGCCGCCGTTGATCAAGACAGGGATGCTTTCATAGAGCCGGGTCACATAGTCCATGACCAGCGACAACAGCCAGGGTCCGGCAATGATTAAGGCCGCGCCCACCCCGATGAACTTGGGGATAAACGACAGGGTCATCTCCTGGATCTGGGTCGCCGCCTGAAACAGACTAATGACCAGACCGATGATGAGCCCAGCCAACAGCGGCGGAGCAGATATCAGGATGATGACCTTGCCGGCCTCTTTACCGATATCCAGGACCATTTCGGGCGTCATGACCGGTCTCCTTGAACATGAGGGTTAAAAGCGCGGCCCAAAGCGGGGGCAGGCCTCTCGCAAACCCCATGCAAGATCGGAACCAGCTTAGGCTCAGAGATAAAAGCTGCGCGCCAGGGTCCCGAGCAAGAGCGCCCACCCATCGACCAGGACGAAGAGCATGAGCTTGAAGGGCAACGAGATGATCAAGGGCGAAAGCATCATCATACCCATGGACATGAGCACGCTGGCCACCACCAGGTCGATGATCAAAAAGGGGATCAGAATCAAGAATCCGATCTGAAAGGCGGTCTTCAGTTCGCTGATGACGAAGGCCGAGACCAAGAGCGTCAAGGGGATGTCGTCCGGCGTATCGAAGCCGTCGATCCCGCGGATGTTGGCGAAGAGGGCGATATCCGACTCGCGCGTCTGGGCTAACATGAATTTACGCAAGGGCTGCACCGCCTTGGCCAGGGCCTGCTCGGTGCCGAGCTGCTCCTCCATGTAGGGCTTGAGGGCGGTGTCATACATCTCCTGAAAAACCGGCGACATCACGAAAAGGGTCAGGAAAAAGGCCAGCCCTAACAGGATCTGATTGGAGGGGGTCTGGGTAGTGCCGAGCCCCTGACGCAGGATGGCAAGCACGATCAGGATGCGGGTGAAAGAGGTCATCATGATCAGCGCCGACGGCAGGAGCGTCAGCAAGGTCATGATGATCAGAACCTGAAGGGTGATCGAATAGATCTGGCCCCCGTCTGGCGCCGTGGTCACCGTCACGGCTTTCAGACCTCCGATCTGGGCAAGCGCCAGGACCGGAGCCAGCCAGCCGGCGAAGACAAGGCCCAGACGCGCCAGCCTACGCATCTCCCTTCCTCCTTGGCTTATACCGGGCCAACCAGCTGGCGAAATCGGTAGGCGCAGGGGATAAGGCCGGAGGTTCGACCGGCTGGCTGAGGGTATGCAGATGCTGGACCCCAGCAGGGCTGACCGCGATCAGGATCTGATCACCGCCCACCTGGACCAGCACCAGGCGTTCGCGCGTCCCCAGCGGACGGGCGGCGAGGATCTGGATCGGGCCGCCGTCTGTATTCAGGCCGGGGACCCGCCGCATCAGCCAGGCCAAGACAAAGATGGCCAAGACCACCAAAACCAGCCCGCCGACCAACTGGTTGAGATAGCCGGCGGCCAAGGGCGGGCCTGCCTGGGGATCGGCCCAAAGCAGACCGGACGGGACAGCCAGCATCCAAAGGGCCAGGATTTGTCTCATCCTTACCTCAGTTTACGGATGCGCTCGCTGGGGCTGATCACATCGGTGAGCCGGATACCGAACTTTTCATTGACCACCACCACCTCGCCGTGGGCGATGAGTGTGCCATTGACCAATACATCGAGCGGCTCGCCAGCCAGCCGGTCGAGCTCGACCACCGAACCCTGGTTGAGCTGTAACAGGTTGCGGATCGGTATACGGGTACGCCCGATCTCCATCGAGATGGTGACTGGGACATCCAAGACCATCTCCAGATTGACGTCCGAAGGCGGCTCGGTCTTGATGTCACTGAAGTCTTCGGGCTGCATGGGACGGACGGTATCGGCCTGGGCTCGCCCCCCACCGCCATCTGCGGATGATTTTTGTTCGGCCAGCGCCGCTGCCCAGTCGTCGGGGATGGCATCATCCGCATTGCCGCCTGGGATGTTATTTGCGTCGCTCATGCCTCCTCACCTCTAACGCAATTCTCGTCTGAACATCAAATCAATGCTTGATCAGCTCGGTGAGCTTGATGGCATTGACCCCATTGGAAACCCCGAACTTGCCGCGAAAGAGCGGGATGTCTTCGACATAGAGGACCACGGTCTCGGGCAGGTTGACGGGGATGATATCGCCCGGCTTGATCTTAAGTAGCTCATCGACGGTCAGGGTCGCCTCGGTTAGGGTCGAGCTGATCTCAACCTTGGCCAAGGGGATCTCTTCCTCGAGGGCCCGCTGCCAACGCCGGTCCACCCCGCTGCGGTCGGACTGGATACCTGTATCCAGGATCTCGCGGATGGGCTCGATCATCGAATAAGGGAGGGTGACGTGCAGATTGCCGCCGCCGCCCTCCAGCTCGATATGGAAATCGTTGACGACCACGATCTCGGTGGGGCTGACGATATTGGCAAACTGCGGATTGACCTCGGAGTTGACGAACTCGAAGGTCAGTTCCATTACCGGCTCCCAGGCCTTCTGCATATCCTCAAATGAGGCATCAAGTAGATTCTTGATGACCCGCATCTCCATAGGGGTAAAGTCGCGCCCCTCGATCCGCGAATAAAAGCGTCCCTCCCCGCCGAAGAAGTTCTCGACCAGCCCAAAGACCAGCTTGGGATCGAAGACAAAGAGCGCTGTTCCGTGCAGGGGATAGACGCGCACGAGATTCAAGCTGGTTGGTACATAGAGCGAATGCAGATATTCCGAAAATTTGGTGATACGCGCCCCGATGACTGAGATCTCAGTCGCCCGACGCAACATATTGAACAGATGGACCCGTAGATAGCGCGCGAATCGTTCGTTGATCATGTCGAGCGTCGGCATGCGCCCGCGGACAATGCGCTCTTGGGTCGCGAAGTCATAGGGCCGCACCCCGCTAGGCGGCGGCGGAGCCTCGGTATCGATCCCACCGCCATCGACGCCATGCAACAAGGCGTCGATCTCGTCTTGGCTGAGGATGTCGGATTGCTGGGCCATCGTCGGGTTATTGCATGATCAGATCATTGAACAAGACGTCGCGGATATCCGCAGGCTCGCCCGCTGAGGCGAGGATGCGCACCAGGGTCTGGCGCAAGGCCTCGCGCAGTGTCTCCTTGCCCTCTGGGGTATTGAGGGCGACGAAGTCCTGGCTCGCCAAGAGGCTCAGGATATCGTTGCGCAGCCTAGGCTTGTGTTTATCCAAGGCCGCAGGCACCAGCGGGTTGAAGGTGGAAACTACCAAACCCAGTCGCAGAAAACGCGCCTGCCCCGAGATGAGGTTGGCTGTAAAGCTGCCGAGGTTGTGATAAACGAGTGTAGGCGGCGGCGCGGCGCTTTGGGACGCAGCGGCAGCCGGGGGCGGGGCGGGCTGGGGCTGAGGCGCGCTCGCGCCATCGGCGTTGGCCGTCTCTTCCGTCGTGTCGGTCGGTTTGGGTCGCAGAAGAAAATAATAGGCGGCAAATCCCCCACCGCCGAGGAGCAGCAGGGCAAGCAGCAGGATGATGATCAACTTGATGCGCACGCCGGCAGGCTTGGCAGCCCCCGCATCGGTGGGTGGCTTGGCGGTGGGCTTCTTTTTTTTCTCTGCCATCGTTTAGACCTGATGGAATCTTGACGCCTGGATTGTAAACACTCTCTCGCAGAGCGCCAGCCTTGGCTTGGGCCTCAGCTAAAGACATCGAGCCGGCGCGCCAGGATCGTCAGTGTATCCTGAACCGCCAGCGTCCCTGACTCGTCTTCATCGATCTCATCGAGCGCAGACGTCTGGGTGGGCGATCCACGCCCTTGGCCTTGATCGCGCCGCGGGGCCTGGTCCGAGACCGAGACATTACCCAGCCAGATCCCCTCTTGGGCGAGCGATTCACGCAGTTTGGGCAGGGCGGCGTCCAGGACCTCGCGCGCCACCGGATGGGCCGTGACAAAGTGCACATGGGTCCGCTCGCCATCCTGAACGACCCGCACCTCCAGGCCGCCCAGGCTAGGCGGATGCAGCTTGATCTCGGCGGTATCCAGACCCTGCTCCAGCGACCAGCGCACCTGGGCAGCCAGGGTCTGCTCGCCGCCTGGCTGTAACAAGCGATTGAGGTCCAAGACCTGCGTACGTACGCCCGCTGTTGCTGCTGGATCAGTGGCTGAACGGACCCCTACACCTTGGACAGGATCGGGCACTACCGAGCGCAGGGTAGCCGTCGATGCGTCAAGCGCAGTCTGGAGCGCATCGTCAGGGCCCAATCTGGGGTCTTGTCCACCCAAATCAGCCACCTGATAGCGGTTTATTTGGGCTGTTTCGGCCCCTAGGACCTTCCCCAGCCACCCGTTCCAGCGCTCAGGACCCGCGGCTGTCTCGGCATCTGCCACAGACCCACCATCGATTGTAGGCATAGACATCTGCGCCGCTTGGACCTGGCTCAAGCGTACAGCAAACCTCCCGCGCCCCGCGATCGGGTCGAGCAGAGCACCCCCAGTCGCCATACCGCCCAAGGTTGTCACTTGCCCGTCTGGACATGAGGACTGGGATGTCGCACTCTGCAGCAGCATCGCCCCTGACTGAGCCAACCGATCGAGCACAGCGGTCGGCAGCCATCCGAGATAGACCCCGCTGTCCTCGGTCTGGGGATCGGTGTCATCTGGATCGGATTGCCCGTCATCGGTCGCTGCCTCTGGCAAGACGCTTGTCGCATCGGTCAAGGTTAGACTCAAACCGCCCAACCCCAGCGGCTGCTGGTCCGCCATAAGCGCCAGACACTGCCCCACCAGGGTCTGATCGTCGAGCGCCGCGACCGCCTGCGGATCAACACCTTGCTTGAGCAGGAGGGCGCAGATCTGGGCGGCAAACGATCCGACAAAATCGGCGCTATCGGCGGTGCCCAGGGCCGCGCCCGTATCCAGCTCGCCTAGGATCTGGGTCAACCAGCCCGACAGGCCGGAGAGACTAAAGGTTTGGGTCATGGTCTTTACCTCGTCCTGAATCCGTCTATGAGCCTTCGTTTCGCATCTGCCGTGCCGCTTGGCGTGTCGCCCAGAGGTCGAGTTCGCGCTGTTGGCGGCGGCTGTCGGCGATGGCCTCGAGCCGGCGGCGGCGTTCGATCAGTTTTTCCAGCGACAGGGTGGCCTGATGCCGCTCCAGCCAGACCGCGCGTACCTGTTCGGTCTGAGACTGGGCAGCGGCCACCCGCAGGTCTTGCTGTTGCAGCGCCCCGCGTAATTGCTGATGCATCAGGGCCAACTGTTTCATGAGATGCACATCATTGGGGATCGGTGCGTTCAGATAGATCTGCTGATATTCCAAAAGCTGGGAGCGCTGCTGTTCCAGGCGGTTGAGCTCAGCCAGACGCGCGCCTAAAAGCGCCGCCGCCTCGTTCTCTTGGGCCTGGCGGATCTTGAGGAGTCGTTCAAAACGCTTGACGCTCATATCATGTCCCCGCTCACAGCAGGCCGATCAGCTCGAAGAGCTGGCGGCGGGCCTCTTCAAAACTGGCCTTTTCCAGGCGCCCCTGCGCCAGATAGGCCTCCAGACGCGGATACATGGCCACCGCCTCGTCGAGCTGGGGGTCCGCACCCTTGCGATAGGCCCCGACCGCGATGAGGTCGCGGTTGCGCATATAGGTAGACATCAGATGGCGGAAGCGATGCGCGGCCTTGAGATGCTCGGGCGCAACGATGGCGCTCATGACCCGCGAGACTGAGGCGCCGATGTCGATGGCGGGATAGCGTCCGGTCTCGGCGATCTCGCGCGATAGGACCACGTGTCCGTCGAGGATGGCGCGCGCCGAATCGACGACCGGATCGTTTTGATCATCGCCTTCGGCCAGCACGGTATAAAAGGCGGTGATCGAGCCGCCGCCGTGATCGCCGTTGCCGGCGCGCTCGACGAGCTGGGGCAGACGGGCAAAGACCGAGGCCGAATAGCCCTTGGTCGCCGGCGGTTCACCGATGGCCATCGAGATCTCGCGCGCCGCCTGGGCAAAGCGGGTGAGCGAGTCCATGAGCAGCAAGACATTCAGCCCCAGGTCGCGGAAGGATTCGGCGATGGTCGTGGCCACCCAGGCCCCATGCTGGCGCAGGAGCGGCGACTGATCGGCGGGGACGGCGACCACCACCGTGCGCCGGCGCGCCTCCTCGTCCAGGATGTCATAGATGAACTCATTGACCTCACGCCCGCGCTCGCCGATCAGACCCACCACGATGACATCGGCGCTGGTATGCCGGGTCATCATCCCCAAGAGCACGCTCTTGCCGACACCGCTGCCGGCAAAGAGGCCCACGCGCTGACCGCGCCCGATCGAGAGCAGGCCGTTGAGGGCGCGGATACCGACGTCCAATGGCTCGCTGATCGGTTTGCGACCCAGAGGATTGATGGGCCGACCCTCGATCGGCGCCCAGTCGTCGGTGCGGATCGGTCCCTTACCATCGAGCGGGCGCCCCAGGGCATCGACCACCCTTCCGAGCAGCGCTGGACCCACTGGGATCAGCCGCCGCTGTTCCAGGGGCTCGATAGGCGCCCCGGGCGCTAGGCCTTCCAGCTTGCCCTCGGGCATCAAAAAGGTGCGCTCACCCTGGAAACCCACGACCTCGGCGGCGAGCCTACGCCCATCGATCGTCAGGATCGCTGCCCGCCCGCCGACTGGCAGACGGATCCCTTCGGCCTCGAGGGTCATGCCAACCATGCGCGAGAGCCGACCCTCGGGCTGCGGCGGCAAGAGATCATCGACACGCCGGCGCGAACGGGCGAGCCGTTCGCGTAGCCCCTGCGCCACCTGCTGCGCGCCCTGACGTTTGAGCTCCTCGATCTGCTCGCTCATGATGCCTACACCTCGTCGTCAGTCCCCGCAGTCGGTGGACCTATCTCGTAAGTGGATGCCGTGGCAGCAGGTGGTGTTGCGTCCCAGATCTGGGCCCGAGCGGCTGTCTCTCGATCGGACGCTGCTATCTCGTTTGACTGTGCATCCCCTGCCGCGGCGGGCGGCTCCGTAGCCGGCAGGTGCGCATCAGCGGCGGCAGTTTCAGACCCGGGCACCCCCAACTCGCCCCAGAGCGCCTCAATCCCTTGAGATAGGCGGGTCTCGATCCTGGCATCGATCCGGCTTAGGCCACTGAGCACCACGCAGCCACCGCGCTCGATGGCAGAATCCGGGATCCAGCTGATCCGTTCATCCTGCGCCCTAGCATAGGCCTCCAGGATCGCCTGATCCTCGGGATTGACCTGGACCCGCACCGGATGGTTGCGCGAGGGCAGTTGTTTGAGCGCCGCATCCAGCACTTTCTGGATGAGTTCGGGCCGGATACTCAGCTCAGCCAGAATCACCCGCCGCGCCAGGGTGGACACCAGGGCCAGGAGCTCGGGCTCCACGACCTCGACCGCTTCGGCAAGCGGATCGGCCAGGGCGCGGGCGATCCCTTCCAAGGCAGTGACACTCTCAGCAAGCCGCTGCTCCTCGAAGCGATGCCATTCCTCCTCGCGCGCCGCGCGTTCGGCACGCTCCTGTTCTGCCTCTTGCTCGGCCTGGGCGCGGCCTGCCTGATAACCGGCCTCATAGCCTTCGCGATAGCCAAGCTCGGCGCCTTCTTGCCGAGCCGCCTCCTTGATCGCCGCGATCTCCTCCTCGGTCGGCGGTGGGGGCGGAGGGGCAAGCTCAGGTTCAGGTTCAGGCTCGGGCTCGATGCGGATACTGACATCGGGCGGCAGCCACCGCTGAATCCGGGCCAGGCGCTGACCCTCGGTCACCGAGATCACACCATTCACAGCATCGCCTCCCCACCCTTGCCGGCCAGGATGATCTCACCGCTCTCGGCCAGACGTCGGGCCACTGCCAGGATCTCCTTCTGCGCCGCCTCAACATCGCTGACCCGTACTGGACCCTTGCTCTCTAGATCCTCACGCAGCATCTCGGCGGCGCGTTTGGACATGTTCTTGAAGATCTTGTCCCGAAGCTCTTCGTCGGCACCCTTGAGCGCCAACACCAAGGTCTCGGTATTGACCTCGCGCAACAGGCGCTGGATACCGCGGTCATCGACATCGAGCAGGTTGGCAAAGACGAACATCAGCTCCTGGATACGCTCGCTCAAATCCTCATCGACCTGTTTGACACTATCCATGATTGCCGATTCGCGCGACGCTTCCATGAAGTTGAGGATATTGGCCGCGGTCTGGACCCCGCCGATCCGCGAGGATTTAGCGGTGGTCTTGCCCGAGAGCTGGCTTTCCAGGATCTCGTCGAGCTCTTGCAGGGCCGCCGGCTGGATGCCGTCGAGGGTGGCGATGCGCAGGATGATGTCGGACTGCATACGGTCGGGCAGATAGGTCAGAGTCTCAGCAGCCTGGTCGGGGTCGAGATGCGACAGGACGACCGCCACGATCTGCGGGTGTTCGTGGCGGATCATCTCGGCGATCGCCCGCGGATCGAGCCATTTGAGCGCCTCCAGTCCTTTGGAGTTGCGCCCGATGAGGATGCGATCGATGAGACCCGCGGCCTTTTCCTCACCCAAGGCCGAGCGCAGCACATTGCGCACATAGTCGTCGGCGCCGATCCCCAGTGCCGTCTGGTCTTGGATGACCTCGGAGAACTCCTTGAGCACCTCATCGATGTCACCGCGCGTCACCCGCTCGAGCGAGGCCATAGCGATCCCGATCTTTTGCACCTCCTTGGGACCCAGGTGCTTGAGCACCTCAGCAGCGCATTCCTCGCCGATGCTCATCATGAAGATCGCCACGCGCTCAGCGCCCGGGCGTTTCTTGACCGCAGGTTCAGTTGCCATCTTCAGCCAACCATTGTTTGATGACCTGGACTACCCGTTTGGGGTCCTGACGCACCAACTCGCGCACCGCCTCGATGTCGAGCTGCTGACGGTCGGGGCCCTTGGGACCAAGCAGGGCGGCAATCGCCGAGGGTTCGTGGGTGAGCGAGACGATCTCTTCGCCCTCAGCCCCTGCCTCGCCCTCAGCGGCTGCCTCGCCCTCGCGCGCCGTCTCGTCTGTAAGCGCCAGGGTCTCCTCGCCAGCTGCCTCTTCCTCCTCTTCCTCGGGCTCAGGCGGCTTGGGCAAAAGCTGGTTGAGTGCCGGCTTGACCACGGTCAGCATGACGATGAGCGCCAACAACAGGCCGCCGACGATCTTGACCAGCTCCAGGAACCAAGGCTGGGTCCAGATCGGCTCGCCCGCCTCCGCAGGTTCGGGGACGAAAGGCGCCGAGCTGACCTGCAACGAATCGCCGCGTGCCTCATTTAAACCAATGGCATCTCGAACCAGTTTGCGCAAGGTCTCCAGCTCGGCCTCGGAACGCGGCACTCGCACCGGCTCACCGGCCTCATTGACCTGATCGGCATAATCGACCACCACCGCCGCGGTCAGCCGACGCACGCTGCCCGGCATCTCCTGGATGTGCGACAGGGTGCGACTGATCTCATAGTTGCGTGTGGTCTGCTGCGAGCGGCTGCTCGGCATCTGATTGTTGGGCTGGGCCTGCTGCTGGCCGACGACCCCGCCCGCTGGCGGTTGATTGGTCAGCGCCCCAGGGATGCCGCCAACCAGGGGATCAGCGCCCATGCGTTCTTCTTCGTTGAGCTGTTCGGAACGTACCGCGGTGCGATCCGGGTCATAGGCCTCCTGGGTCCGCTCGACCCGCGAGAAGTCCAAGTCTGCCGTGACCTGGACCCGCACTCGGTTGCGCCCGCCGACAATGGGGGCCAATAAGGACTCGGCGCGTTCGATATAGCGCGACTCGATGCGATGGACATATTCGAGCTGATCGAGCGTCAATTGATCGTCGCGGTTCTTGGCGTTCGCGGTCAGGAGGCGTCCGCTCTGATCCACGACCGTCACCCGTTCGGGGACCAGCTCAGGGACGCTCGATGAGACCAGATGGACGATGGCATTGATTTGAGCATCGGTCAGCTCCTCCCTGCCCTTGAGCTGTAATACGACCGAGGCGCTCGGCGGGATGCGCTCGCGGACAAAAACCGAGCGTTCGGCCTTAGCGATATGGACCCGCGCCCGCTCAACCGGCGCAAGCGCTGCGATCGAGCGCGCCAATTCACCCTCCACTGCCCGTTGATAACGCGCGCCCTCGATCAGGCGGCTGGTGCCAAAGCCGGATTCCTGTTGCAAGAGCTCAAAACCAATATCTGCCGACTTAGGGAGCCCCTCTCCAGCGAGCTGGAGACGGGTCTCGGCGATACGCTGCTGGGGCACCTGGATCTGGCCCGTATCGTTATCGACCCGATAGGGCACCCCGAGTTTGTCGAGGGCCTTCATCACCTCGCCAGCCTCAGTCGGATCGATCTTGGCAAAGAGCGGGGCATAGGTCGGGCTTAGGGCCCAGACCAAGATCGCGACCACCGCCACCAGACCGCCGGCCAGGATGCCGATGAGGGCGATCTGCCGGCCCACTGGCATCTCGCGGAAGCTCTTGAGACCCAGCGCCAGGCGTCCGCCCAAGGTATTGGGATCGGGCTGCGGGCTCGGCGGCAGCGGATTTTCGGCGATGGCGGTATCCATAACAGTGCAAACGCAAGGATTGACTCAAAGGGCCTTCAGACCTGCATGCTCATGACCTCTTGATAGGCCGCCAGCAGCCGGTTGCGTACCTGCATGGTGGCCTCGAAGGCCACGCTCGATTTGTTCATGGCAACCATGATCTGCGGCAGACTAACTGTTTTATCGCCCAGCTCAAACCGGGTCTGGAGGTTGCTCGACTCCTGCTGGAGCTGGTTGACGCCGCGGATGGCATCGCGCAGCGTGGCCGCAAATTCGGCGCCGGCATCGGGTGTCTGCGCGGTTGCGGCAGCCGGGGCAGCCCCTTCGACCCGGCCAGACTGGGCGAGGGCGCGCATCTGCGCCAAGACCTGTTGGATCTGGATCTCGCTCATGATGATTACACGCTCCCGGGATCGGCTGGCCCTTCTATCTCGGGCCCAGGTCGTCTTTGGCCATAATCAGGCAAATAGGATGCCTAATCCCAGCTTGAGCCCCTGGCGAGCGCAGACCCTACAGCAGAGGCGAGATGCAGACTGCGCTTAAGGAAACGCCGAAAAAGTCCCATGTCGTCATTCCAGCGCAAGCCAAAATCCAGAACAATGAGTGCGCTGCGAAGGCAGCGGCAACGGGTGCAGGGCTGCGCATGAATCAGCGTTTCCCTAGAGTTCAGAGAGCTCCTGGCGGGCGTCGCGCTCGAGGCCGAACTTGCGCATGCGCTCGACCAGGGTAGTACGCCGCATCCCCAGCCGACGCGCTGCGCGGGCAACGACAAAATCGTTTTGGACGAGCGCGCTCAGGATCATGCGCCGTTCGAGGTCATTGAGATATTCGCGCAGCTCGACCCCCTCGGGCGGTAGTGGATCGGCGCCGGCGGGGGTCAGCTGGACGCTCGCATCGGGCATCGCGCAGTCTGGAGGCTGAGGTAAGGATTCAAGGCCATCGGGACGGAAACGGCGCGGGAGCTGATGGAGATCGACCAGGGCATCGGGATACATGATCGCAAGCTGTTCGAGCAGGTTCGCCAGCTCGCGCACATTGCCCGGCCAAGGATACTGACTGAGATGGTCCAAGGCCGCTGGGGTTAGATGGGCCGGCGCCTGCCCTTGCGCGCGCATGCGAACAGCGAAGGCCTCGATCAACAGGGGGAGGTCACTAGCACGCTCGCGCAGCGGCGGCAGCTCGATGGGAAAGACATTGAGGCGAAAGAAGAGATCCTGGCGGAACTGACCCACTGCCACCGCCTGCTCTAGGTCGCGATGGGTCGCCGAGATGATGCGGGCATTGGTGTGGATGGGCTTGTTCGAACCCACCCGTTCAAAGGTCCGCTCCTGAAGCACCCGCAACAGCTTGACTTGCATCGGCAGGGGCATATCGCCGATCTCGTCGAGAAAGAGCACCCCGTCCCCTGCTAGCTCGAAACGCCCGGCGCGGCTGGTGAAAGCGCCGGTGAAGGCACCCTTCTCATGGCCAAACAGCTCGCTTTCCAAGAGATCCGCAGGGATCGCGCCACAGTTGACCGCCACGAAGGGCTTGTCGGCGCGACTGGATGCGGCATGGATGGCACGCGCCACCAGCTCCTTGCCCGAGCCGGTCTCACCCAGGATCAGTACGGTCGCATCGGTGGAGGCAACCTGGGCGATCAAACGCTTGACTGCCAGCATCCGCGGATGCCGCCCCACTAGATCGGGCGCTTCCAGGGGCTCGGGAACGCTAGCGAACGCCAACCGCTGTAGGACCTCGATCACCAGGCCAGGACGCAGCGGTGATGCGATGACATAGGTGCGCTCCCTGTATGGCATCTGGGTCGAGTCACCGTCGGTCGGCTGCAAGACCAGCCCCAAACCTGCTGGGACCTGCATCAGCAGCCTAGCGAGCGCGGCGCCCGTGTCGCAGACCCAAAGGGCATCGAGCCCCAGGTCGCCGGCCCGCTGACCGCTCAGCTCAGCGACGTCCTGGCCCAAAAACGCCAGGATATGGCGCGTCGCCAGGCATTTCTGGGGGTCACCATAGACACCGATTCGCATCACCGCGCCTTTCCTATCTCACTACCTTTTGCCATCGGCCAGCCAGATCCAGATCCCAGAACATCCCGCTATGCTAGGATTACGGACACCCTTGTAGATCGCGACTGTTGGTGCAAATCCCATGCTTGCAGGTATCCAAAACTATTACGAACGCCTGGTCTTGGAGTCTATCCAAAAACATCTCGCGGGCCGAGATGAGCTGCAAGATGCCGATTTCGTGGCCGACCTGGCCTGTCTTGCGCTCAATGCCCTGCCTGCCCGCTATGTGCGCCATGCCGTAGACCTGTGGTCGCACCTGTGCGATAGCGAACAGACGGCCATCCTCCATCAGGTCGATGCCGCAGTCGACCAGGCCCTGGCAGTCATCGGGCGCCGTCAAGACCGTCCCGAGGGGACCACTGCCTCCGAACCGGTCAGGCTCCGTCTCCCCTGGATCTAGGCATCAGACGCGCCAAGACAGGCCCAGCGAGGTCCGCGAGCATGGAAAACCCCCGATAGGTACGGGCGTCGAGGGCGCAGGTCGGCGCGCGACGATCGGCATAAACCAGACCGATTGCTTGCCCGCCCAACCAAACGACATGCACCAGACAGGACACCCCTCCTGTCAAGATCTTGACAGCAGGCGGCAACACCTCTGCCACAGCGTCGGGCCCTTGGGTGCGCAACCAGTGCGTCCCTGGCCGTCCCAGTAGGCGGACAAACGCCCCGGCCTCATCCAGCTTCAGGCTGAAGCGGTTGAAGGCCGGCTCGAAATCCGTTCCCATGAGCTGTTCGGCGCTCAGGGTCCTGGTCGCCGCATCGAGGGTGGCATAGACGACGCGATTCAGCCCCAAGCCGCGGTGCAGGCCCGCAAGCCAAGTCAGGATCAGCGAAGTGCGGTCCTGGATCTGATCCGAGGCAAGCAACTCCTGCGCCCGCGCAAACTCATCGGCGCGTGGCGCCAGGCAAAAAGGCGCGGGACAAGGCGGTTCATACCCCACCCCTGACCTACCAGAGTGCATGGCTGGCAAGGGTTCAAGCGGCGCAAGCCCATAGCGGGCAGCATGCGGGTTAAAACCTGCCAAGACCGCAGCGATACGGGCACTGAGCGCGCTAAGATCCAGCCCGAGCAGTTCGGCAATCAGCCTAAGATCCGCGATCTGTCCTGGATAGCGCCAGCCACCGAGGGCATGGCGGGCGATCTGGGTCGCCAGCATCACATAGAGCGGGCGCAGATACCGGGCGTTGCGGGCGCGCATCGACTCGCGCACCATCTCGGGCAGACCCCATCGGACCGCCAGCCGGTAACCCAGCCATTCCAGATTCTCGCCTAAGGTCAGATATTCGGCCTCGTGCGGTAGGGCGCCCGGCTGCGCCAGCATCTCGAGATAGCGGTTGATGCGGGCGTCGCCATATACCAGCCAGTAGAGCTCACCGAGATTGTTGAGTAAGGCCGCAAGCGCGATCTCGGCGGGTACGCGGTCGCGGTCGAGCGCGGCCCAGTCTTGGGCCAAGAGCGCCGCCAACCAGGCACGGGCGCACCCGTGCCGGTAATAGAGCAAACGGCGGTCGTTGAGGCATGCTGCATCCACAGGCGACGCCTGCACAAGCTGGGCGAGTCGCCGGGTACCGATCAGGTGGATGGCGTCCTCAAGGGTGGCGATCTCGCGCCCGGGATAATGGCGTTCCAGGGTATTGGCGCACTGGAGGACGCGGATCGCCAAGGCCGGATCACCCATCACCACCCAGGCGAGCTGACGCAGCGGCGCGCGCTCGTCGTCTAGGACCAGCGCCAGCAGCCGGCGCGTCTCCGGGTGTATGGGCAGGTCCTCCAGCCGCGCCTGAGCGATCAGGTTGTCAAACCACGGCGATCCCATGTCAGCGCCTGTATCTCTCCGGTTACTCAAGACCGCTTGACAGCGGATGCTATGGTACAGTCTTGCATATGCGCCTCGCATGATCCTGCCTCCTGCCCGATCCAGACCCTATGCACCCGAACTTCATCCTGGGTTCCATCCTCGTCATAGCCTCGGTCCTCGGCGGGTTTGCCGCCAGTGGGGGCCATGTGCTGGCGCTCTGGCAACCCTTCGAGCTGGTGATCATCCTTGGCGCAGCCGGCGGCGGCTTCATCATCGCCAACCCGATGAACGTGGTCCTCAAGGCGCTCAAATCGATCCCCGCCCTTTTCACCGGGTCCAAATATAAAAGGCCCCATTATTTGGAGGCCCTGGGCCTGATGTATGAGCTCTTCAATAAGGCGCGTAAAGAGGGACTCATGGGGGTTGAGGGGGATATCGAAGAGCCGGACAGCAGCCCCTTGTTCCAGAAATATCCCCTGCTGCTGCGCGATCATGAGGCCGTCACCTTCATCGCCGACTATATGCGGCTCGTCATCAGCGGCAATATGAATCCCTTCGAACTCGAAGGCCTGATGGATGTCGAGCTCGAGACCCATCATCATCATGCAGTCGAGGTCGCACATGCCGTCCAGCGGGTGGCCGATGGCCTGCCCGCCTTCGGGATCGTGGCCGCGGTACTCGGGATCGTGCATACCATGGCCGCACTCGGCGGGCCCATGCACGAGATCGGGACTCTGGTCGCCGCTGCCCTGGTCGGGACCTTCAGCGGCATCCTGATCTCTTATGGTTTTATCGGACCGATCGCCAGCTATCTGGAACGGCTTGCCGACGAAGAGACCCGCTATCTGAGCTGCCTGAAGGCCTGTATCCTCGCGAGCGTCCAGGGCTACAGCCCGCAGATTGCGGTCGAGTTCGGGCGCAAGACCATGCCTCCGGAGCTTCGCCCGGGCTTCCAGGAGCTCGAGCAGCTCCTGCGCGGCTCGCGCTGAACTAAGGGCAGAGATATGGCACTCAAGGAGACCAAGCAGCCGATCATCATCAAAAGGGTCCGCAAACCTGGCGGTCATCATGGCGGGGCCTGGAAGATCGCCTTCGCCGATTTTGCCACGGCGATGATGGCCTTCTTCATGCTGCTGTGGATATTGACCTCCTCCACCGAGAATCAAAAGGCGGCGATCGCCGAATATTTCAACAACCCTTCCGCCTTCATGGGGATCGCCGCATCGCCCTCCCAGGCCCAGGGAGAGGGGACGGGCTCCAAACCGATGATCATCGATTTCAAGGGGGCGGTGGATACCGGACCGCCGCAGCCGCTGACCCCCGAGCAGATCGATGAGCTGGCGCACGCGCAAGACGCGGCACGGCTGGCGGTCCTAAAAAAGATCATCGAGGACAAGATCAAGGAGAGCGAGACCCTATCGCCCTATAAGGATCAGCTCCTGATCGATATCGTCACTGAAGGGTTGCGCATCCAGATCGTCGATCAGGAAAACCGCCCAATGTTCGACCTCGGGAGCGCCAAGCTCAAGGAATATACCCGGGCCATCCTACATGAACTGGCCGGGCTCATCAATCAGGTCCCCAACCGGATCAGTATCACTGGGCACACCGACGCCCGTCCGCTCGGCGGGATCTTATATAGCAACTGGGAGCTTTCGACCGACCGGGCCAATGCCGCGCGCCGCGCCCTGAGCGAAGGCGGGATGCAACCCGACAAGGTGAGCCGGGTGGTCGGCCTGGCCTCGACCGTCCCCTTTGACCGCAACGACCCCAACAACCCCATCAATCGGCGGATCAATATCATCGTCCTGACCCGCGAGGCCGATGCCGCTATCCATCGTGAGGCTGGGCAGCTTACAGCCGTCCCATCGGTGTCGGCCCATTGACACATCCTTGGCATCAGCGCGACGACCTGCACTCGGGTATCCTCGCCATCTCGGGCTTGGTGCAGCTTGGCCTGGATTATGCATCTACCCGGGCAAACGCCACCCCATCGCCCGGTTGCGAGGTCAGTATGTTCGAATCCATTGCCGATCTGCTCCTGTTCATTCTGCACCATCTGGATGCCAACCAGATCACCGGGCTATTTGCCCTGACCATGGGCGCGCTCTTCACCCTGGCCCTGATCGCCTCACTCATGCAGCGTGCCCCAACCTTGCAACGGACGGCCCCGAGCCTGCTCACGACCCTGGGCATCCTGGGGACCTTCTTGGGGATCGCCATCGGTCTGCTTGATTTTGATCCCAGTCGCATCGAATCGAGCATCCCCCTCCTGCTCGAGGGGCTCAAGCTCGCCTTCAGTACCAGCATCGTCGGGATCGTGCTGGCGATCGTCCTGCGACTGACCCAGATCCTGGGCGATGCGCAGGCGCGGCCCACCCTGGCTCAGGACACGCCGGCATTCGATCTTAAGGACCCGGTCGCCCTGCTCAAGCTCCAGATCCAGCTCACCGATGCCCAGCTCACCGCTAGCCGCGCCCTCAACGACCAGCTCGCCCAGCTCGAGGGGCGCCTGCTGGACACCCTGGAAACCCAGCATGAGGTCCAGCTTGCCGCCTTCAACGACTTCGCCGCCAAGATCAGCGAGCTGGGGTCGCGCCAATTGATCGCGGCGCTCGAATCGGTCATCCGCACCTTCAACGATCGTCTCAGCGCCCAGTTTGGGGAGAACTTCCGCCATCTGGACGTTGCCATCGGCAGGCTGTTGGAGTGGCAGGAGCGTTATCGGGTGCATCTCGAAACCCTCGGCGGTCAACTGGATCTGGCGATCGCTGGGATCGAACACACCCAGACCAGCCTCCAGGCCCTGACCCAGCAGGCGGGGCAGATCACCGCCCATGTGCAGGATCAGCAGACGACGCTCCAGGCGCTCAAACGCGAGACCCTGGAACTTGAATCCGTCCTGGGTGCAGTTGCCGAGCTACGCGAACGCGCCAAGGACACCTTCCCCGCCATCGATCAACGCCTCAAGGCCATGCTCGATGCCATCGAGGGGGCGGTGCTTTCGGGCCTCGAAGCTCAGCAACGCATCGGGCGTCTGGGTACCACAGGTGTACCTTTGGGTGGTACCCGGATGGAGCTGCGGGGGGTGCCGGCATGAAGACGCTATTCGGTCATCACTCCCCTCCATCAGCGGCGATCGAGGACGAGGGCCCTTGGCTGTTGGTCTCCGACCTGATGGCGACCCTGATGGTGATCTTCTTGTTCCTGGCAGTGCTGCACATGGTCCAGGTCGAGCGCCTGCATCAACGCGAGACCGAGGTGCGCGTATCTGCGATCGAGTCGCGCCAGGCCATCTATCAGGCGCTCGCGCGCGAGTTCAAGGATGATCTACCGCGCTGGAACGCCGAGCTGATCGAGCGCACCCTGACCCTGCGTTTCCGCGAGCCCGAGATCCTGTTCGATCGCAATTCAGCGCGCTTGAAACCCGAGTTTGAGACCATCCTGCGCGATTTCCTACCGCGCTATGTAGCGCAGCTTAAGCCCTTCCAGGGAATCATCCGCGAGATCCGCATCGAGGGACATACCTCCAGCGAATGGAACGCCGGCGTCGGCCCGCTTGAGGCCTATTTCCTCAACATGGACCTCAGCCAGCAGCGCACCCAGGCGGTCTTAAGGTTTGCCTATGGGTTGGAGGCGGTTCGCGGCGAGGCATGGTTCCGCGAGCGGGTGGCGGCGGTGGGGATGTCGTCCTCACGTCCGGTGCGCGATGCCCAGGGGCGGGAAGACCCAGTCGCCTCCCGCAGGGTGGAGTTCAGTGTGCTCACCGATTTCGAGGCGCGTCTGCTTGAGCCGCTCAAGCTTCAGGGGGATCACCGCCCAGACTCGCCCGAGTGACCGGCACGCTCCGGGTTATCCCTCTTCTCTCTTGCTTCGAGGATTGCAGGGCCTAGGCCTCTTGCCGGGCACCGCTGAGTGCGCGCTGCATCAGGATATTGACCAGCCGCATGGTGGCGTTGATCGCTGCAAAGACCTGATTGGCATGTACCCCGCGGGTGCGCAGTTCGCCCTCCTCGGTCTGCCAGGTGATGCTGCATTCGGTCAGGGCATCGGTGCGTCCGCCCTTGGGGATGCGCACCTCATAATCGAGGAGCGGGGGAAGGCTCAGACCCTGTTTTTTGAGCAAGCGCCCCAAGGCATTGGTAAAGGCATTGAACCCACCGTTGCCGCTGCCGGTACCGCTGAGGACCTGATCGCCAAGCCGGACCCTGAGGCTGACCGTAGATTCGAGATCCAGGCTGGATGAGATGGTACAGGCCAGGAGCTCGGCATGATGATAGTCCTTGCAGTCGAGCACCTCGGCGATGATGAAGGGCAGGTCCTCGGTGGTGATGGTCTTTTTCGAATCCCCGAGCTCGACGATGCGCTTCAAGACCTTGCGCTGGTTTTCCTCTGAGAGCTCGATATTGAGCCGCTCGAGGTTTTTCAAGAGCGATGCCTTGCCCGAGAGCTTGCCGAGGGCATAGACTCGCCGCCTGCCGAAGCGTTCGGGGGAAAGCCGGGAGTGATAGAGCTGGCCCTTTTTGTCGCCATCGGCATGGATGCCGGCGGTCTGGGTGAAGACATCGCCGCCGACGATCGGCGTATTGTCGGCGATCCGTTTGCCCGAGAATGAGGCCACCAGCTCGCTGACCCGGGCGAGCTGGCTTTCGTCGATCCCGAGCTCGAGCCCCAGATGATCGCGCAGATTGACCGCTACCTCGGCGAGCGAGGCGTTGCCGGCGCGCTCGCCTAGACAATTGACCGTGCAATGGACAGAGGTCACGCCGGCGCGGGCCGCTGCGAGCACATTGGCGGTGGCCAGCCCATAGTCGTTGTGCGGATGAAAATCGAAACGCAGCGCTGGAAAGCGGGCGATCATGTCCGAGATGGCGGCAAAAACCTGATCGGGAGTCATTACCCCCAGGGTATCGGGTAGCATCAGGTGCCCAATCCCGGCATCGGCCAACCCCTCGACCAGGGTATAGACATAGTCGCGGTTGTCGCGATAGCCGTTCGACCAGTCCTCCAGATAGAGGTTGACCCGCAACCCCCGCCCCTGGGCACGGGCGATCTCGGCGCGGACATCGGCCAGATGCTCGCTGAGCGTCTTGCCGAGCTGACCGCAGCAGTGCCGCTCGCTGCCCTTGGCCAAGAGATTGATCACCTGCCCCCCGGCCTGACCGATCCAGTCGATGCTCGACCCCCCATCGACAAAGCCCAAGACCTCGACTCGCTCGGCAAATCCACGCTCCTTGGCCCAGGCGATGATACGGGCGACCGCGGCGAGCTCGCCGGATGAGACGCGCGCCGAGGCGACCTCGAGCCGATCGACCCGGACCTGTTCCAACAACGCCTTGGCCAGACTGAGCTTTTCATCGGGCGAGAAAGACACCCCCTGGGTCTGTTCACCGTCGCGCAGGGTGGTATCCAAGATGAGGATACGGCGAGAGACATCGGTCATCGCTCAACCCTGCACCAGCGCTGCGATCTGGCGTCTGACAGCCTCGGCCTTGGCTTCGAGCTCGATGTAATGCGGCGTCTGCTCCATGAGACCCTGCAGAGCCGCTGGCAAGGGCGCCTCCTGACCGATCGCCTGATAGATCGCCTCATTGAACTTGGCCGGATGGGCCGTTGCCAAACAGATGGCGTCAGGAAAAGCACGCGCCGCCCGTACCCCGACGGCGGTATGTGGACAGAGGATATAGCCGGTGGACTGATAGGTTACCCGGATCTGATCGAGGGTCTCGGCATCACTGACCGCAGCCGCCGCAAAGTCCGCTTGGGCCTGACGCAACCGATCCGCTGAGACCTGAAGACGACCCGTGCGCGCAAAGGTCTCGAGTAAGGCGCGCACCTGCGCTGGGTCAGCAGCATGCAGGTAATAGAGATAACGCTCGAAGTTTGATGCGACCTGAATATCCATCGCCGGGCTCAGGGTCTGATGGACCTTGGACTCACGGGCATAGACCCCGGTCTGGACGAAGCGGGTGAGGATGTCGTTGCGATTAGTAGCGATGATCAAGCGGTTGATCGGCAGGCCCATACGCCGCGCCAGATAGCCGGCGAAGACATCGCCGAAGTTGCCGGTGGGCACCGAAAAACTCACTGCCTGCGCTGGGTCACCGCCCGTGGCGCGTCCCCAGGCATAGAAGTAATACACCATCTGGGCCAGGATGCGCGCCCAATTGATCGAATTGACCGCACCCAGCCGATAGGTCGATCGAAACTCCAGGTCGTTGAAGAGCGTCTTGACGATCGCCTGGGCATCGTCGAAGGTGCCGCGGATGGCAAATGGATGCACATTGGTATCGGGCAGGGTGGTCATCTGCCGCTCTTGAAGCGGCGAGATGCGACCTTTGGGATAGAGGATAAAGATCTGGATACGCGGCTTGCCGCGGACACCATAAATCGCCGCCGAGCCTGTATCCCCCGAGGTCGCCCCCAGGATATTGAGTGTCCCGCCCTCGCGTTCGAGCAGATAGGCAAACAGATTCCCCAACCATTGCAGGGCCACGTCCTTGAAGGCGGCGGTCGGGCCGTGAAAGAGCTCGAGGACCGAACGATCGCCCGCCCTGACCAATGGGGTCACCTCGAGATGGGCAAAGGTCGCATAGGAGCGTTCGATCAGATCCCTGAGGTCGGCCGAGGGGATCGCATCGCCGACAAAGGGTGCCACAACCTCAAAGGCCAGGTCCTGAAAACGCAACCTGGACCAGGCGCGTAATTGCTGAGGCGAGATCGTCGGGATCTCGGCAGGGATAAGCAGACCGCCATCGGTCGCCAGGCCCATCATCACCGCTTGATCGAACGCAAGCGGCGCAACCCCGCCGCGGGTACTGAGATAACGCATGATGTCTTTTAGTAGATCAATGACAGTAAATCAATGCAGCCAACATTGATGCAGCTTAGGTGAAAACATTGACAGCATGTCAAACGTAACCAGACAATGCCCGATATCCGCTGACATGGCAGAACAGCGGATAAATGATAACCAACGAGGGGGCTTCTGCCAGCATGTGGCGCGCTGCGCGATTAGGCATCCTTGGGCGGCGCGCCCCGTCACCCCGCAATCCTTCGGCTGACACCGTAACTCTTGAACGGAGTGACATCATGACACCTGACAAGCGTGCGGACTATTGGAAGGCCAATCTACGCTATCTCTTAGTCCTTCTGGTCGTCTGGTTCGTCGTTTCTTACGGGTTCGGCATCCTACTGGTCGAACCGTTCAATGCCATCCATCTCGGCGGCTATCCACTCGGCTTCTGGTTTGCCCAACAAGGCTCGATCTATATCTTCGTCGCCCTGATCTTTATCTATGCTGCCCTGATGAACCGGCTCGATAAAGAATACGACGTCGAAGAGGACTAGGAGGCGCACCGCGATGACTGAACTCGAACTCTGGAGTTATGGGATCGTCGGCGCGACCTTCGCGCTCTATATCGGCATCGCCATCTGGTCGCGCGCTGCTAGCACCAGCGAGTTTTATGTTGCCGGCGGCGGAGTGCATCCCATCGCCAATGGCATGGCGACCGCTGCCGACTGGATGTCGGCTGCTTCATTCATCTCGATGGCCGGCATGATCGCCTTCGGCGGCTATGGCGGGTCGGTGTTTCTGATGGGCTGGACCGGCGGCTATGTGCTCCTGGCCCTGCTGCTTGCACCCTATCTGCGCAAGTTTGGTAAGTTCACCGTGCCCGAGTTCATCGGCGACCGTTATTATTCAAACTCCGCACGGGTCGTGGCTGTGATCTGTCTGATCCTGGCCTCGGTGACCTATGTCATCGGCCAGATGACCGGTGTGGGCGTAGCCTTCTCGCGTTTCCTCGGTGTTTCCTATGAATGGGGCATCGCTTTCGGCATGGGCATCGTCGCCGTCTATGCCATCCTCGGCGGGATGAAGGGGATCACCTATACCCAGATCGCTCAATATATCGTCTTGATCCTGGCCTATACCATCCCAGCGATCTTTATCTCGCTAGCCCTAACCGGCAATCCGCTTCCGCAACTCGGCCTGGGCGGGACCTATATCAGCGACGGCAGCGGAATGCCGATCCTCGCCAAGCTCGACCAGGTGGTCACCGACCTGGGCTTTAAGCAATACACCACCCAGGTGATGGGCAGCACCCTCAATATGTTCGCCTATACCCTGTCGCTGATGATCGGTACTGCGGGGCTCCCCCACGTCATCATCCGTTTCTTCACCGTCCCCAAGGTGCGCGATGCGCGCTATTCAGCCGGCTGGGCTCTGGTCTTCATCGCCATCCTCTATACCACTGCTCCCGCAGTCGGGGCGATGGCACGTCTGAACCTCATAGAGACCATCCAGATCGGTCAGGTCGGTGACCCCCAGGGCAACCTGGTCTATGACGAACGTCCCGACTGGTTCAAGCGTTGGGAGATCACGGGTCTGCTGAAATATAAAGACTGGAATAGCGATGGGCGTATCCAGTACTACAGCGACGGTGGCCTGGCCGAGGCCAAGCTCAAGCTTGCCGACGCCAAATCCAATAACACGGGCGTTGAGGCCGCTGAAAAGGCAGTTGCTGCTGCTGAGGCCAAACATAGCGCAACCAAGTTCGCGGGTTACGGCTGGCAAGGCAACGAGATGGTTGCGGTCAACAATGACATCATGGTCTTGGCCAATCCCGAGATCGCGGGCCTGCCTGCCTGCCTGGGTGATCGCCCTGGTGGTCGCCGGCGGTCTAGCGGCGGCGCTCTCGACCGCAGCCGGCCTGTTGCTCGCTATCTCTTCGGCGATCTCGCACGACCTCTTGAAGGGGGTCTTCATGCCGAGCATCACCGAAAAGAAAGAACTCATGGCCGGACGTCTGTCCATGATCGCCGCCATCCTCCTTGCCGGTTATCTGGGGCTCAATCCGCCTGGGTTTGCCGCAGGTACGGTGGCGCTGGCCTTTGGACTCGCTGCGTCATCGCTCTTCCCCGTGATCATCATGGGGATCTTCATTAAACGCCTAAATAAGGAAGGTGCAATCGCCGGCATGATCGCAGGGATGATGGTGACCTTGCTGTATGTCTTCCAGCACAAGGGGGTTTTCTTCATCAAAGGGACAGAGTTTTTGCTGCCTGACCTGGGCATGGGTGCCAACTGGTTCTTTGGCATCACCCCTGAGGCCTTCGGTGCGGTCGGCGCGCTGGTCAATTTCTTCATTGCCGGCATCGTCTCAGCCCTCACCGCCCCGCCGCCCGAACACATTCAGCATCTCGTCGAGGATGTGCGCATCCCGCGCGGTGCGGGCGCAGCTGCCCATTGATCGACAATCCTTCATCCTTCAAAACCCCGCTTCGGCGGGGTTTTTTGTAACCGCGCCGGGCGCAAAAAAAAAGCCCGACGCTTGGGCGTCGGGCTGGCAGCAAGCCGGCTATTGTTAAGCGAGCTTACTTGGACTCAGACTGAGCAGGAGCAGCAGGGGCGACCGGAGCAGCATAGGGGGCTGCGTAGGGGGCGCCATAGTACGGATAGACCCAGGGATAGCCGCCCCAGCCGCCATAGTAGGGATAGCCATAGGGACCCCACCAGTAGGGGGCATTCAAGTAGCGGTTATAACCACGACCCCAGCCGCGACCGCCACCGCTCATGCTCAGGTTGAAATCGCCATAGCCATCGCCGAAGAAGTCATCGAACCAGTCACCCCAGCCATAGCCAGGGCCGCCACCCCAAGGGCCCCACCAAGCGGATGCAGAGGCAGAAACGCCCAAGAGGGCAGCAACAGCAGCAGCGGTAGCAAGCTTTTTCATCTGATCTCTCCGATCGTGTTGTCGTTGGCAGTATGCGTGGCCAGTACTGCTCGACCACGCGGTGGAGTCTATAAGAAAATAATTAAATATAAAAAATTTTTTTCCGATTACATTTCTAAAAATCATAGAAAATTCTGATCTAAATATCCAGCTGACTGGGTCATCGCCGCTGGTATCTCCTCTGACAAGCGGCGTTTGACGGCAGTCAGGTCATCCCAGGCTTTTGCCTTCTGCTCTGGTGAGCGCAAGAGGTAGGCCGGATGATAGGTCACCCGCAAGGGGATCTGCCTTGGCCCATAGTCGAACCAACGCTCGCGTAACCGGTGGAGCGGGGTGTCGGTATGCAGCAGATATTGGGCCGAGATACGGCCTAGCGCCAGGATGATCCGGGGCGCGACCAATTGGATCTGACGATTGAGATAGCCCTGACAGGCAAGCGCCTCATCGGGGCGCGGGTCGCGGTTGCCGGGCGGGCGACATTTGAGCACATTGGCGATATAGAGCTGATCGCGCGCCAATCCGATCGCCTTGAGCATAAGGTTGAGCAATTGGCCCGCACGCCCGACGAAGGGCTCGCCCCGCGCGTCCTCATCGGCCCCTGGCGCCTCACCGATGATCATCAGTTCGGCCTGGCGGTTGCCGATACCGAAGACCGTCTGAGTGCGCGTCTCCCACAACCGGCAGGCGCGACAGATGCGCACGGCGGATTCAAGCTCGGCCCAATCCATGCCTTCCGTTCGCCAGATACCAGGCGCGCCCTGCCCCGCCAGCGCTGCGGAGAACATCAGCTGGGCTCGCCCCCTATCCCCCAACTCAGGCTTGAGGGAAAGGGGCGAAGGCGATTCGGTGGGCTGCAGGGCACCTTGGGTCCAGGCTGCCGGCTGCAGGGACGGTGCAGAGATCTGCGATGCGAGCACCTCTGCCCCAACCGGCAGAGCCGAAGACACCCGTCGCTCCCACAGGCGGATGCCAATGGCCGCAAGATAGGCACGGCGCCGCTCCTCGTCCACAACCCGCCCTCAGACGTCGGCTACCTGCGGATGGGCACGTTGGATGGGAGAGAGGAGCTTGTTGCAGGCATTGATATAGGCCTTGGCCGAGGCGACTAGGATGTCGGTATCGGCGCCCTGGCCGTTGACGATCCGCCCGCCCTTTTCCAAGCGCACCGTGACCTCGCCTTGGGCATCAGTCCCACTGGTGATGGCATTGACCGAGTAAAGCCGCAGGGTTGCACCGGTTTGGACCAGGGCCTCGATCGCCTTGAAGGTCGCATCGACCGGTCCGCCGCCGGTCGCCGTCCCCGCATGTTCCTCGCCATCGAGCAGTAGCACTAGGGCAGCGGTCGGGACCTCGCCGGTCTCGGAACAGACGTGCATCGACACCAGCTTCACCCGCTCGTTGGCCGCATCCAGGGTGGCATCGGTCACCAGGGCCTGGAGGTCCTCGTCGAAGATCTCGTGCTTCTTGTCGGCCAGTTCCTTGAACCGGGCGAAGGCGGCGTTGAGCTCTTCCTCGGAGTGGATGATAATCCCGAGCTCCTGAAGACGGGCGCGGAATGCGTTGCGCCCCGAGTGTTTGCCGAGCACCATGCGGTTTTGGGTCCAGCCGACATCCTCGGCGCGCATGATCTCATAGGTCTCGCGATGCTTAAGCACCCCATCCTGATGGATCCCTGACTCATGGGCAAAGGCATTGGCGCCGACGATCGCCTTGTTGGGCTGGACGGGAAATCCCGTGATCCCAGAGACCAGGCGTGAGCAATTGACGATCTGGGTGGTATCGATGCGAGTATCGCAGTCGAAGAGGTCCTGACGGGTGCGTACCGCCATGACGATCTCTTCGAGGGCGGCGTTGCCCGCACGCTCCCCTAGACCATTGATGGTGCACTCAACCTGGCGTGCCCCATTGCGCACCGCAGCCAAGGAGTTGGCCACCGCCAGCCCCAGGTCATTATGGCAATGCACCGAAAACACTGCCAGATCCGAGTTAGGGATACGCGCGCGCAGGGTGGAGATCAGCGTACCGAACTGGTCGGGGATGTTATAGCCCACGGTATCGGGGATATTGACCGTGCGCGCGCCGGCCTCGATCACGGCCTCGAGCACCCGGCATAAAAAATCGATATCGGAACGTCCCGCGTCCTCGGGCGAGAACTCGACATCATCTGTATAGCGGCGGGCGCGTTTGACTGCATGGACCGCTTGGGCGAGCACCTGCTCAGGGCTCATGCGCAGCTTCTTTTCCATGTGGATGGGGGAGGTGGCGATAAAGGTGTGGATGCGTGGGGCCGCTGCGCCCTTGAGCGCCTCACCGGCGCGATCGATGTCGGCATCGAGCGCCCGCGCCAGTCCGCAGATACGGCTGTCCTTGACGGTTTCAGCGACCGCCCTGACCGCCTCGAAATCCCCTGGGCTCGCCATCGGGAAGCCCGCCTCGATCACATCCACCCGCAGCTTCTCTAGTGCCTTGGCGATGCGTACCTTTTCGTCACGGGTCATGGAGGCGCCCGGGCTCTGTTCGCCGTCGCGCAAGGTAGTATCGAAGATGATCAGATGCTCTTTGGCGGTCATGGCGGTCTCTCGAGGATCCAAACTCAAGTGCTACCTGCTGTCCAGAATAGGGTGCAAGCCATCTCAAAACAAGCTTGCTGGCTTAGGCGCAGCCCTGTCTGTGATTCCTTTGGCCATCCCAATAGGGGTCCATGGAGAT
The DNA here is from genome assembly GCF_011290485.1 of Caldichromatium japonicum. Classification (GTDB taxonomy): domain Bacteria; phylum Pseudomonadota; class Gammaproteobacteria; order Chromatiales; family Chromatiaceae; genus Thermochromatium; species Thermochromatium japonicum. The sequence continues at coordinate 2,914,828 of NZ_CP048029.1, forward strand.
GTCTGCAGAAGGGGCCTGTGTACCCTGCCCTCCCTGTCTGGTCCCTTAGGCAACCTCACAGGGGCGGCTAGGAACAACACGCTGTCCGTCGATCCCCCAGGCCGCAACCTGTTTAGAAGGCCAGCGGCGGTAGACGAGGTGTCCTGATCCACATGCCCCGTTTGCGTCCCTGGCCGAGAGGGGTGCCAGTCCGCCCAACTCTGGGCAATGTCTACCCGGTATTGGGCCTCGATCTCGTCCGGTGCTGTATGATTACTACCGAGTTGTGTGCGTCAAGTTGTGCAAAATCGTGGTCGGGTAAATGGTTGATCCTGTTTGCGCAGTTGGCGGCACAACGGGCGTAGCCCGCAGCGGCGCCAACTGCGCGGTTGCCTCAGGCGGCCAGTCGCAATGCCTCCTTTTTCTGCTCCGCGAGCAGCATCCTGTTCAGGTAACGGCTGTCCTTAAGCCACGCCTCGTGGGTTTCGACGCACAGCGCGCGGATCAGCCGCAGGCAGGACTCGGCGTTAGAGAAGATCCGCACCACGCGAGTGCGGCGCTTGATCTCCTCGTTGAGCCGCTCCAGCATGTTCGTGCGCTTCATGTGCTTGTGGTGGGCGCGCGGCAATCGGTAGAAGGTCAGCGTCTCGGTGATGTTCGCTTCCACCCAATCGACCCGTTTCGGATACTTGCCCGCCCATTTGGCGATCCAGGCCGAGAGGTCACGATGGGCCTCCTGGATGTCGCGGCGGTCGTAAATCCAGCGTAGCTCCTGAAGACAATCGTCGTCCGCGCGCCGAGGCAGGTCGTCCAGGGCATCCTCAAGGAAATGCACAGAGCAGCGCTGCCAGGCGGCTTCGGTCAGCACCTTGCGGATAGCTTTCTTGAGGCCCGCATGGTCGAAGGACAACGACGAATTCGACACCGGACAGGCCACGCTCCTTCAGGCGGGTCAGGAAGTCCTTCCAGCTGCTCTGGCTTTCCCGATTGGCCAGTTCGACGGCGAGCACCTGGCGTTGTCCTTCCCAATTGATGCCGATGGCGATCAGTACCGCCCGGTGGCTGATCACGCCCGCATCCCGTACTTTCTCGTAACGGGCATCGAGGATCAGGTAAGGATAGGCTCTTCGTCCAGGGGGCGGTTGGCAAACCGCGCCAGTGACTCGTCAAGCCCTTTGTTGATGCTGCTGATGGCACTGGCCGAAAAGCTGTGGCCACAGAGCTCTTCGGTGATAACCTTGACCTTGCGGGTGGAGACGCCTTGCACATACCTTTCGGCCAAGGCCGCCACCAGGGCCTTCTCGCTCCTGGCATCGCGCTCGAACAAGGCCGTGGAGAATTCGCCGCTCCGGTCCCGCGGCACGCGCAACTCCAGCTTGCCGATCCGAGTCACCAGACCGCGGCTTGAGTCGCCAGCACGCTAGCCGTTGCGACGCTCTGTCCGTTCGCCCGGCGCCGCCCCCAGAAATTCGGTCATCTCGCCTTCCAGCACTTGCCTAGAGCGCCTCCTTCAGCAGCGCCTTCATCAGGTCACGGTCGCCCGCCACCGCTTCCACTGCCGACAACTTCCTCTTAATCTTGCCTGTGGTCATGGTTTGCACTCCTTCAGGGTTCAAGGTCGATCTCGACAATCAACCCCTCACCATGACCACCCGCCTGCTTGCTAACTGCAGACGCTTTTGCACATAAGTCGGCACACTACCTGCCACTGCCTAAAAAACGATAAAACAGAACACGCCTGAAGGGAGGGGTGAGGTGAGGGTAAGCATTTCCATGCAGGTGCATCTTGGCCTTCTCGCGACTGGGCTGGCTGTGGCAGGGGCGGCCGTGGGCGGTGTCTATCTCGCGGGGGCGCCCTTGAGCACCGGGATCATTGTCTACTCTGTCCTGCTGGGCCTGGTGGCCGTCTTCGTGCCGGTGTGGATTCTGTCAGGCAGCCTCGGGCGGCCGCTCGAACTCTTGCACCAGGCCGTCGCCGCGACGCGCCGCGATGGCGATCTGACGCGCGAGGTGACCGCGCCGCCGGCCAGCCCGATCGCCCCGCTCGCCACCGCCTGTTGGCCACCTTCCACACTATCATGACGCGCATCGTCTTCAATGCCGATCAGGTGGCCAAGATGGCCGACAGGCTGATGTACGAGGCCAAACATACGGCGCGCAGTGCACAGGGACAAAACGCCGCGACCGAGGCCGTCGCCGAGATGGCGGGCGGCATGAGCGAGGCGGCAAAAGATGCCGAGGAGACTGCGCAGATCGCCTTGCAGGCCAGGGCGCAATCGGCGCACGGCGCGCAGATCGTCGAAGAGGCCTCCGCCGAGATCGAGCGCATTGCCTGCTCGGTCGAACAGTCGGCCCAGGTCGTCGCCGCCTTGGGCGAGCGCTCCGAAGCGATTTCCGGCATCGCGCATACCATCCGCGAGATCGCCGACCAGACCAATCTGCTCGCCCTGAATGCGGCGATCGAGGCGGCACGCGCCGGCGAGCAGGGGCGCGGCTTCGCGGTCGTCGCCGATGAGGTGAGAAGGCTCGCCGAGCGCACCAGCGCGGCAACCGGCGAGATCGGCGCGATCCAGAGCGAGACGCAAAACGCCATCGCGGTGATCCGCGACGGCTCGGCACAGGCAAGAAACGGTGCCGAGCTAGCGCGCTAAGCCGCTAGTCGCTTGAACTCATCAACTGCGGCGCGGAGGAGACGACGGCGAAAATCGAACGGATCGCGCAGGCCGCGCAGGTACAGGCGCAACGGACCACCAGGTCGCCGAACTGGTCAACAACATCATGGCGGTCGCCGAGCGTAACAGCGGGAGCGCCAACCAGATGCTCAAAGAGGCACGCCAGCTCGATGAGCTGGCGACGAATCTCGAGGAGATCGGCACCATCTTCAGGCTCGGCTGCCGCGGCGAGGAAGCCTTGGCCTTGCATGCGCGTATGCCGGCGCTGGTGCAAAAGGCGGCCACTGAGGTGGGACGGTTGCTCAAGGCGGCGGTCGATCGCGGCGAGATCCGGCTCGAGGATCTGTTCGATCACGACTACATCCCCATCCCGGACACCCAGCCGCAGAAATATCACACGCGCTTCGATGCCTTGACCGACCGGCTCTTGCCGGTCGTACAGGAGCCGCTGCTCGATAAGGAGCGCGGCATTGCCCACGCGGTCGCCTGCGACCTCAATGGTTATGTGCCGACCCACAATCAGCGTTACAGCCAGCCGCTGACGGGCGACGGCGACGAGGCGAAAGACACGCTTGGAACCGCACCAAGCGCATCTTCTTCGACGATCCGGTTGGCAAGCGCTGTAGCGCGCACGAAACGCCCTTCCTCTTGCAGACCTATCGCCGCGACACCGGCGAGATCATGCACGACATCTCGACACCGATCTACGTCAAGGGCCGCCATTGGGGCGGTTTTCGCATCGGCTATAGCACCGACTAAGGGGTCCCCATCACCTTGCGTCAGCCCCTGCCCATCGTCCTCGCCATCGCTGTTGCGGCACCCCTCCTCGCCAATGGCTTCTCGTCCTTCGGGTATCTGTGCCCCTATCCGCGCTTGGCCGAAGAACTGGGCCGGCTCGATCCGACACCGCTCGCGCAGGCAGCCGAGACAGATAACTGGATAGAGACTCGCAGTGATCGGCATCCCCCCGGTCGCCGGCCTGGCCGACCTCGCCAAAGCAGAGGATCATCGGCCTTGATGCGCAATCCCATCAAAAGATGGGGCCCTGCCCTGGCTGCACTTGCCAGTTTAGGTCGCAACCCCGATTATCATACCTATCCGTGTCACGCCAAGACCCTAAGATGCAGTACAAGGACTATTACAAGATCCTCGGTGTACCGCGCACGGCCTCAGTCGATGAGATCAAGCGCGCCTATCGCAAACTGGCGCGCAAATATCATCCCGATGTCAGCAAGGAACCCAACACAGAGGCCCGCTTTAAAGAGATCAACGAGGCCTATGAGGTCCTCAAGGATCCCAAAAAGCGCGCCACCTACGACGCTCTCGGCAGCAACTGGCGGGCGGGCGAGGAGTTCCGCCCGCCGCCAGGCGGCTTTTGGCGGGATTTTGAGTTCAAGGTTGATGGCTCACCAGGGGATTACAGCGACTTTTTCGCTAGCATCTTCGGTCGCGCCTTTCGCGGCGAGGGCCTGCGCCCGGAACGCGGTCAGGATCAGACCATCAAGCTTGTCATCGACCTAGAAGACGCCTATCGAGGGGCGACCCGCCAAATCCGGGTCGATCAGCCCGAGGACAACGGTCCAGGTCACACCCATCCCAAGACGCTCAATGTGCGCATCCCCGCCGGCGTCACCGCCGGCAGCCGTATCCGGTTAGCAGGACAGGGCGCACCTGGACGCAATGGTGGGCCTGCGGGGGATCTCTATCTTGAAATCGAGATCAAGCCCCATCCGCTTTATACCCTCGAGGGCCGCGATCTGCATCTGCGCCTGCCAGTGACCCCCTGGGAGGCGGCCCTGGGTGCCACCGTCAAGGCACCGACCCTGGATGGACCGGTCAATCTCAAGATCCCTGCAGGTTCGCAGTCTGGGCGTAAACTCAGGCTCAAGGGACGTGGCCTGCCGGGAAGCCCACCCGGGGACACGATCGTCCAGATCGAGATCCACACCCCGCCCGCCACCAGCGAGACCGCGCGCGAGCTCTACCAGCGGATGGCCGAGACCCTCAGCTTTGACCCACGCGCCCACCTCGGTGTCTAGCGCCTTCTGAGGGCGGCCTTGCTCTCCCTGAAGAGCGGGATTGAGGGGGGCAGCAGGGAGGGGGTCGATCGGCCTAACCTAAAGAAGACGCAGCGACAGATCGATGGCGCGCACATCCTTGGTCAGCGCCCCGATCGAGATGCAATCGACCCCAGTCTCGGCCACGGTGCGGATGTTGTCCAGGCCGATCCCACCCGAGGCCTCGAGCAGAGCGCGGCCTGCGGTTAGGGCCACGGCCTGCCTGAGCATATCCAGACTGAAGTTGTCGAGGAGGATCAGGCTCGCGCCAGCCTCGAGCGCCAAGGCCAGCTCATCCAGGTCTTCCACCTCGATCTCGATAGGCAAAGCGGGATGGGCTGCCCGCGCTGCGGCTAGCACCTCTGGGATCGAACCGGCGGCGCGAATATGGTTTTCCTTAATCAAGATGGCGTCGAAGAGACCTAACCGGTGATTGTGACAGCCGCCGCAGCGCACGGCATATTTCTGTTGGAGACGCAAGCCCGGGAGGGTTTTGCGGGTATCCAGCACCCTGACCGGCAGCCCAGCCACTGCCTCGGCATAGCATCTGGCCAGGGTCGCGGTCCCCGAGAGGGTTTGCAGATAGTTCAAGGCCGTGCGCTCGCCGGTAAGCAGGGCACGTGCCTGTCCTTCGATCCTGCAGAGGCGCTGGTTTGATTCGATCGAGGCACCCTCTGTAACCGCCCAGCGGATCTCGACCTGCGGGTCGAGCATCTTGAACACCGCCTCAAACCAGGGCGCGCCGCACAAAACGGCCCGCTCGCGGCTGATGAGCTCGGCACATGCCCGGCGTTCAGCCGGAATGAGCGCGGCAGAGGGATCGCCCGGACCCAGGTCCTCCTCCAGCGCCGCGCGCACCTGGACGAAGACTTTTTCCTGCGGCGGGCGGTCGCGCACCGGGTCGAACGGCAACTGGACAGGACGGCTCTCCACGGAATACAGCATGATGATGATTGACCCTGAGAACATTCACCGGCTTCAAGTGTACTTAAACTTTGAGGCATGATGCGCATGCCTCCCGATGCCATACCATATATCGACGCCGAAGGCTGGTTGAACACCGCTGAACGCCGCCCCTCGCCCAATCAGAACAGCCGACCGTGCGGGACGGTCATCGATCTCCTGGTGATCCATGCCATCAGCCTGCCGCCAGGTGAGTTCGGCGGCCCCTGGATCGATGACCTCTTTCTCAACCGACTCGATCCAGAGGCACATCCCTATTTCGCCGCCATCGCCGCCAATCCGGTCTCGGCGCATCTGCTCATCCGGCGTGATGGTCAAGTCATCCAATATGTCCCTTGCGAACAACGGGCCTGGCATGCTGGGCTATCGCACTTTGCGGGACGCCAGCGTTGCAATGACTATTCGATCGGCATCGAGCTTGAAGGGAGCGATGTGACCCCTTTCGCCGCCGTGCAATATGAGGCCCTGGTCACCTGTACCCGCGCCATCATGCAGCGCTATCCAGGGATCACCCTGGACCGGATCGCCGGCCACGCCGACATCGCCCCCGGGCGCAAGACTGACCCAGGGCCGTATTTCGATTGGGCGTTCTACCGACGTTTGCTTGGCGGCTAGAGGATGTTGGTGCTGTTTAATAAGCCTTACAGGGTGCTGAGTCAGTTCAGCGGCGAGGGACCCAATCTCAGCGACTTCATCCCGATACCCCGCATCTATCCGGCTGGCCGGCTCGACAAGGACAGCGAGGGGCTCTTGCTGCTCACCGATGAGGGCGCGCTCCAGCAGCGCATCGCCCACCCGCGCCACAAGCTCTGGAAGACCTATTGGGTGCAGGTCGAGGGCATCCCCAGTCCGACGCAGATCGAACACCTGCGGCGCGGTGTCATACTCAATGATGGACCCACCCGACCGGCGCGCGCCCACATGCTCCCCGAACCCGAGCTCTGGCCACGCCATCCGCCGATCCGTGTCCGGCGCACGGTCCCCACTGCCTGGATCGAGCTCATGATCCGCGAGGGGCGCAACCGTCAGGTGCGGCGGATGACCGCAGCCCTGGGGCTACCCACCCTGCGATTGGTGCGGGTGGCGGTTGGCCCCTGGCGGCTTGCGGGCCTTGCGCCCGGCGATTATCGGGTCATCGGTCAGAGCAAACGGGTCGATCGGCCATGACCCCTGGCCCTCCCCCCCCCGGTGTGGTGCAGCGCGGGGCGGCCAGGGCGATGGGGGGGCTAAGCCCTGCTCACTCTGGCCGCGTCCCTCCAGATCGCACCCCGCACGGCCTAACCCTGGCCCTGCTCATCTCGGCGGCACTGCACGGATTTGCCGCCTTCCTGCCACCGCGGGCGGGAACGATCCAGGGCCGGCCCCAGGGCGCGCCGCTTGCGCTCGAACTGGTCTCCCAGCATCCTACCGCTGTAGAGAGCACAGCAGCTCGGGCAGGCAGTACATCCCTGATCGAACCTGCTGAACCGCCCTCTACATCTGCGGCGCCTCTTCATTCTCAGGATACACGCACACCCCAGATCCCTTCGTCCCAAAGCCAACATGAAATGGCCCAGCCAAAACCCCGTCCGCTCGCGCCGCCGGCACACCAGACCAGGCACCCGCCTGCCCATCTTCGAGGTCCACGCGTCGAGCGTCGCCCGCCCACCCGCCTGCATCAGGCAAACGCCGGGGCTATGGACCGAGCGAATCCGCAACAGGCGAGCCAATCTGGTGACAGCCCAGTCTCTGCATTTGCATCCGGCACAGCGCCCATCAGCCGGCGCGCCGCAGACGAACGCACCTATCTCCAGGCCCTGGCCGCGGCCATCGCCCGCCAGCAAAGCTATCCCGAAGAGGCACGGCGTCTGGGTCATACCGGAACAGTGACCCTAGGATTGACCATCCAGGGCGACGGGCGGTTGACCGGTATCCAGCTCATCCAGGGGTCAGGCCACCGCGCCCTCGATCAGGCAGCCCTGAACGCCGTCCAGCAGCTTGGACGCTTCCAACCAATCCCGCCGCTCTTGCACCGTTCCACCTGGGCGATACAGATCCCGATCCGATTCCAGCTCGATTGATTCGATGAGGCCGTTGCTCAAACTGTCCCAAGAGGACAGGTCTGATGTCTGCTGCACCGAGGCCGGTTTCGCCGCACTCTTGCGAGTGCGGCCAGAGCCTTCCTCTCCACCGGCGTGATTTCCGCACCTACCACGTGCGCGGCGCAAACCCTGGCTGGTTTCTGAGCACCACGTCGCCATCGGCCTGCACGAGCACATAGAGCCCCTGCTTTTCGGCGTAGCGCACCCCCTCATCCGGCGCACCCATCGTGGCGACTGCGCCATGAAGGAGCTTATTGGCGTATTCGGGCAAGGCTGCTTTGAAATAGGCAAGGCGCGCAAGGTGTTCGTCGACATCGTCTGTCGTCGGGCGGCTTTTGCACTCCAGCGCAATGGCATGATCGCCGTTGATCACCAAAAGGTCGATCTCCATCGTCGTCTGGCCCGAATCATCCTACGCCCGGACGTTGGGCCTCACCCGATGCACCGGAATGCTCTGTTCCTGAAAGAGGCGCACCACGGCAGGCTCCACCCTGTCCTGCACAAATTGGCCCAAGCGCCCCCACTGGCGTTTGCGCGCACGAATGCGGCGGTCGGTTTCCTTGCCCTGTTCAGCAAGGCTCAAAATCATCGCCTTGAGGTCGTCCCAGGAGATATCGGTAGCGGTGGTCATGGTATGGTGCTCCCGTTCGTGAGGGTTTCCTTTTGATTTTACCCTTTGCCCCTGAGTTCAGGCGTAATGAAACCGGGGGTAACAGCTTCCCAAGGGGGACAGACCCGTTTTACAATCTCGCGACCGGGCGTGGGGCTCATCCCCGTGTCCGGCACGGCTAAGCCAAGCTTGCAATACAGCAAACATGCCGATCGGTCCGTAGGCTCCGATGGCCGGATATTTGATTTAGCGCGCTGTTCATAGCTTTATCCGCCTCAAATATCCATCCGGCGCGACCGTAATTAGGAGTTTGTGCTGGATGCTTTTGTCGATTTCAAATTCTGGATGGTTTTTCAGATATTCCCACACCGCTGTTTTCGGATTGTTGCCAGGGCCCCACGGGCGATCGGGGAAGAGTTCCTTTGGTAAGTCTTCGACGATCGTATCGAAGACGACGCAATAGCTCCCCAGGCTCACCAACGGCGCATAGGCTTCAAGCTCAGCCAGGACGTGATCGTGAGTGTGGTTGGAATCGAGACAGACGAGCACACGCTGATAACCACGTGCTGCTTCTTTCACCTGCTCGATGATCTCGGGGGCAATGCTGGAACCTTCGATCATCTGGATGCGTGACACCATTGGGTGGGCTTCGATGGCTTCCCGGTTGTGAGGGCGGATCTCGATGTCAATGCCCAGCACCTTGCGCTTGGATTGTTTGGGGTCGAGGGCGGCGCCGGTTTCGATGGCTTCGCACATATCCAACAGGGCGAGCATGGAGGCATAAAAAATCAATGAGCCGCCATGGGCGATGCCGGTTTCGATGATGAGGTCTGGCTTGATTTGCCATATGAGCTCCTGCATCGCAACGATGTCTTGCGGGTACTGGATAATGGGGCGACCCAACCACTCGAAGTGATAGGAATACTTCCCTTTGTTCGCTATTTTTATCCAATTATGCGTGGTAACAGCAAGAAGCTGGTTATTTCCTTGGGCTTCAATTTCAAAGCGGCATTCGTGCTTGAATTCATCATTTGGTGACATTGGCTCATTTCCTTTTTGAAACTAAGTATTTTAGATGCTTGGTAAAGACCGTCTTATAGTTGCGGGGTTGCCAGCAACGACGACGCCATCTGGTACGTCTCTCGTAACAACAGCGCCGGCACCCACAATGCTGCCTCGGCCTATATGCAATCTAGGTAGGACAACGGCTCCCGCCCCAATCATGGCGAAAGGTTCAATGGTCACGCAGCCACATAAAGTCGCACCCGGTGCCAAATGTACACCATCGCCGACACGGCACTCATGATCGATTGAAGCCTTGTGATTGACGATACATGCGGATCCGAGGGTTACATCTGCGGCAATGACAGCCATCGCCAAGATTTGTGATCCGGAACCAATGCGGGCGCTGTCCGCGACAAACGATCTTGGGTGGACTAAAGCCTCGATACGCAGGCCGTGATTCGCCAGCAATTCTTGCAGCTGCAGTCGATCCTGCCCACGGTTTCCTCCAATGGCCACGAGCCCGTAAATGCCATGAGGGTCCTGCGCGTTTTGGAGCCATTTAGTCAGCTCCTGCTTCCCTCCTATTAACGGTATGTTCGGCAAAGCTGGCTGTGCATTGGGATCATTGTCGAATAAAGCAATGACTTTACTACCGACAGCGCGGATAGCCTCGTCTAGCACCTTCGCATGCCCTGCACTACCCCACAAAACGTAGCGCTTGCAATCAGTCACTTAGCATGCTCCGTATTACGGCACAGACCCGATCAAGTTCGTTCTCGGTTATGTCGTGATAGCTGGGTAGGTTGATCGCTCTCTTCGGAATATCCCACGCGCGGTAGTTCGCAGGTTTTTGGTCGAACATGAGAAGACTGGAGAGCGGCCAGAAAAAGACCCGTGCGTCAATGTTGTCTTTTGAGAAAGCTGCTAGCAGTTTTTCGCGGGTAATTCCCGTTTCCGGTGCAAAAACGGCTGTCGGCATCCAGGCGCCATTGACGGTTCCTTCAGATTGGGGGTTTAGGCATGCGCCGGGTAGTTTTTCCAAGCGTTCGCGATAGTAGGCGAGGATTTCACGCTTGCGTGCAACGAGCTCCCCGATGCGTTCCATCTGGGCGCAGCCAATAGCAGCCTGCAGGTTGGACATCTTATATTTGAAGCCGACGACATCGGGCCAGAATTGCTTAGTCTGCCCGCGTGCACGACCGTGGTTGCTCAACGTGAGCACACGTTCATAGAGGTCGGCATCGTTGGTGACGAACATGCCCCCCTCACCGGTAGTGATGGTTTTAGTGCCGTGAAAGGAGAAGACACCAAATCGCCCCATACTGCCAGCGCGTTTGCCGTGGTAGATGGAGCCAATCGCTTCAGCAGCATCTTCAATGATGGGTATGCCGTGTTTTTCACCAATCGCCAAAAGGCGATCCATTTCACACAGATTGCCGTAGAGGTGGGTCGCAATGATGGCCTTGGTGCGCGGCGTGATCGCTTTCTCAGCCTGCTCAGGATCGATGCACCAGGAGTCTTCAAGGATATCGACGAAAACCGGTTTCGCTCCCAGATGAACGATGGGGGCAGCAGTGGCAATCCAGTTGGTATCGGCAAGGATCACCTCTTCACCGGGCCTGATTCCAAGGGCAGCCAAACCCATGTGCAGCGCGCCAGTACAGCTCGATGTGGCGATGGCGTACTGCACACCGAGGTGCTGCCTGAAGGCAGACTCAAACCGGTTAATGTAGTCGTAGCAATGTTCCCCCCAGCCGTTCGCGGCGGCATCGGTGGCGTAGCGCACTTCCAGTTCGGTGATGGAAGGTTTGGTGTACAGGATACGCTGGTTCATCGGGAGTAGTTGACTCATTTATTCAACAACTTGTAATGGTCAAATGCGGCACAGCCGTGACGAACTGCGTCCCCCGTGCAGCCAGCGCTGCATTTTGCTCACGCACCTCCTCAGCGATGTTCCACGGCAGAATGAGCAGGTAGTCGGGCGCGAAATCCATCAGAACGCTGAGCGCAAGGATGGGGATGTGGCTGCCAGGTAGGAACTTGTTTTGCCTTGCCGGGGCGGCATCGCAGACAAAGGGGAGTAGGTCAGGCTTGATCCCAGCGAAGTTGAGCAGGGTATTACCCTTGGCGGCAGCGCCATAGGCGGCGACTTTTTTGTCGGCGCGCTTTTGTTCGATGATGCCCTGCCCGCGATTCTTTTGGACAGGAAATTGGGGTAAATAGACCTGTTTGGCAAGGGGCTCAAGCTGCGCATGGATCATGGCACGCAATACACCGCCGACGACTTCCTGAAACAGATCGCGTTCTGGGCTATCGACCAGAGCCTCGCCTTTGTTGCTGAGCCCCAGACCAATGGCGTGACCGAACGCTTCAATCGGACGCTGAAGGAGCAGGCCATCCACGCACGCCTCTTTTGCAACCTTAAAGAAGTCCGGCAGGCTGTCACCGAGTTCAGGAATCGTTACAATCGCCACTGGCGACTCGAAAAACTGGGCTTCATGTCACCCCTCGAAGCCCGGCAGGCTTATGCCCTCCAAAAGGCCGCATGAACTGCAAATCAGTGTCCAATCAACTGCGGGCAGTACACTTGTACGTCAAGCCTTGCTGTTTGACCCAAACGCTGAGCTTCAGCGCGCTCAATGCCGGAATATTTTTCCATATACTCCCTTAACGCATGCTTGCGTCAGCAGTTGAAGATCCCTGACTCTCTGGGGCATCTCATCCAACCGCAATCCGCCGCGCGCTGCGCCTTTGTCCCGTGCGGACGAGGCCCTAATCGGCTAGGATCAGCTGCTATGACCGAACAGTCGGTTCTTTATGCGCAAACCATCGCGAGGTGTCTATCATGGCAGCGCTCAATCTCGAGCATCTTCAACCCTTGCGCGCCCAGCTCGATGGCCATGTGATCTATGGGGCGATCCAGGACATCGAGGACCTGCGAGTCTTCATGCGGCATCATGTCTTTTCGGTCTGGGACTTCATGTCGCTGATCAAATATCTCCAGCGCACTATCGCCCCTGTCGCCGTGCCCTGGCGTCCGGTTTCAGACCCCAGCTTGCGCTATTTCATCAATCAACTGGTCCAGGAGGAGGAGTCGGATGCCGTGCCCCTGGCCGGCGGTGAGGTACTCCATGCCAGCCATTTCGAGCTCTACTGCCTGGCGATGGATGAGGTCGGAGCCGATAGTACCCTCCCGCAGCGTTTCCTAGAGTTGGTCGCCGCAAGCGATCTCGATGCGGCACTCTATTCTGACCTAGTCCCACTGCCGGCGCGTTATTTCTGCGAGACCACCTTTTGCTTTATCCGCGAAGACAAACCGCATCTGGTGGCCGCGGCCTTGGCGCTGGGACGCGAGACGTTGATTCCCGCGATGTTTCGGCGATTTCTCGAGCAGATGGGGATCGGCGAGGGGCAGGCGCCGATCTTCCATGCCTATCTCAAGCGCCATATCCACCTCGATGAGGATTTCCACGGACCTTTGGCGATGCGCCTGTTAGAGACCCTGTGCAGCGATGATCCCGAGCGCATTAAGGAGGCCGAAACCGCGGCTGAAGAGGCGATCTGTGCACGCATTCGCTTCTGGGATGGCGTACTCGCGGCGATCCAGGCGAGGTCTTGATCCCGGGGACCATTGATAAACCCTGAGGCGGCCCTCATTGCATGTATTGCCTTTCAGTGCGGTTTTTTTGAGGAGATTTGCATGAGCGTCGCCCTGAGCGTGCCTGTTGATAGCGAAGGCTTTCTACTCAACCGCGATGACTGGAGTGAAGAGGTCGCGGTCGAACTCGCTGACAACGACGGCTTCGAGATAAGCGCACAGGTCATGGACTTCATCCGTGCCGCACGCGCCATGTATGAAGAGAACGGCGTGGTTCCGCCGATCCGTATCTTTGCTAAGCGTCAGGGGGTCTCGACCAAGGAGCTCTATGACATCTTCAAAAATGGCCCCATGAAGCTGATCTGCAAATGGGGCGGCCTGCCCAAACCGACCGGCTGCGTCTAATCCTGCAACACCTGGGGGATCGGTGCGCCCAGGGCGTCTTTCAGCTCGCAAGACGCCAGCAAAGGGGTGCCTTACCCCCTCACCTGTCCGGCAGCGTCCATGATCCCGCCTGACCATCGCGGGTGTCGTGCCCTCAATCGCCGCTGACCCGCTCGGTCCGTACCGCCTCATGGCGGCGGCTCAGCCGGATACGGGTGTCCTCGAGCTGCTGGCGCAGCTGGATACTCTCCTCGCCCAGAAAGTCGATGAAGGCCTGGGCCACCACCGACAGCTCCTTGCCCTTGGCGTGGGCGATATACCACTGACGTTCGAGCGGAAAGCCCTGGACGTCGAGGATAACCAGTGGCGAGGGCTCGGGTTCCTGGGCCAGGGTATGGAGCGAGAGGACCGAGAGCCCCAATTGACCATAGATCGCATGGCGGATCGCCTCATTGCTGCCAAGCTCCATGCGCACCCGCGGTTTAAAGCCGCGCTCGGTGAAGGTCTTGAGCACATAGTCGCGGATGCCCGAACCCGGCTCGCGCATGATGAAATATTCATCGGCCAAATGCGCCAGTGGGATCTGGCGCTCACAGGCGAGCGGATGGTCGCGATGGGCGACCACATAAAGCGGATTGGGGGCAAAGGGGCGGGTGACCATCTCGAGGTCGCGATCGGGGTTCTGCCCCAGGATATAGAGGTCGTCCTTGTTGGCGAGCAGGCGCTCGATCAGGGTGTCGCGATTGGTCACCTTGAGTGCGACATCGACCCCCTGATGCCGTTGGCAGAAACGGCCCAAGACCTCGGGGGCGAAATATTTGGCAGTGGTGATCACGCACAGTCTGAGATAACCGCGCTTCAGACCCTTGAGATCGGCGATCTTCATCTCGAAGCGATCCAAGACGCCGAAGATCTCCTTAACCGCCGCTTCAAGCTCGCATCCCACCTCGGTCAGATAGACCTGGCGCCCGATCTGTTCAAAGAGCGGCAGCCCGATGGCCTCGGTCAGACGCTTGATCTGGGTCGAAACCGTCGGCTGGGTGAGATAGAGCTCATCGGCTGCCTTGGTAAAGCTCTTCAAACGGGCGATGGTCGCAAAGACCTGAAGCTGGCGCAGACTGACATGGCGGGCGAGGTTGAGGGTCGGATCGGCCATGGCAGCTTGGAACACCTCATCAATGGGGTGAGACAGAGCTCGTTTTTTCAGGGAGGATAGGGCATGCGTGCCCCGCTGCTCCCCTTTGCCTGCCTCTTTCATGTTTCGCCGGTAGGGTAGGCAATGCCTACCCTGATTTTGGCGGTGTCAGAGAGATCAGATCCGGCAGAGCAGCGAGGGATGTCCATCCCCCTGCCTCTCAGTCAGGCCAGACCCGCTGCCCCAGGCGATAGCCGGCATCATAGGGCCATTCGCTCGGCCCTGGCGCGCGCCCCGCTGGCCGCTTGGCCGAGCGCTGAGCTGAAGCCTTGGGTGTTGGCTTGAACGGTACCGTAACAGGGGGTGCGACCGTCACCTGGGGCTGAGCGTCTTGCGGTTTGGGCTCTGAGTTCATCACTCACTCACTTACTGGAGATCTGCTTGGAGATCAGGGTGCGCACTGAGCCGCCCTCTACGGCTTGAGGGAACGGCAGAGAACCTGCGTGGACCCCTTAAAGGGTACCTACCCTATCCTCCCCTTGCCCATCCAGGGCGCGATCCACCTCTGCCAAAAAGCGGTCAATGCGCTGTTCGCGCTCTTCTGGATCTTGCGCTTGCGGCGCATCGAGATGGAGCGTCAGATTGACATATGTTCGCCCAAAGCTGATGTCGGGATAAAGGCCCATCTCCTCGCTCAGTTGGGCCAAGGTATCGAGAAAGGCGCGGGTTTCGCTGTAGTCCGCAAACTCGATCCGGCGCTCGATGCACGGCGGTCGGTCACGGCGCTGCCAGGGGCTGGTCTGCATCTATACCTCCGGACTGTATCGGCATGGATGGATGGGCGAGACGCTGCAGCCAAGCGGCAAACTCACGCAGATGATCGAGCTCCTCGTCATAGAGCGCGGCAAAGAACTCGCGGTTGATCCGGTCGCCAATTAGGAGGCAATAATCCACCGCCTCGCGATAGAGAGCGACCGCTCGCTGTTCTAGCCGCCGGTTGGCCTCAAGGAGCACCTCAAGCGAGGGACCCGCCTCGACCGGTGTCAGGCGCGATCCATTGGGCATCGCGCCGAGTTGCAGCATACGCTCGATCAGGCGCTGGGCATGGACCTGTTCCTCGGCGGCCTCGCGCCGGAAATAGGCGGCGGCCTCCTGAAGCCCCCAAAGCTCTGCGAGCCCGGCATGGGTCAGATACTGCTGGACGGCTGCAAGCTCATGGCTCAGCGCCCGACCCAGATAGCCCAGGACCCGTGGATTGGCGACCATCTGCTCGCTGCCCACACCCGCTTTTATTAGGCATCACTAGGGTACACAATGCGCACCCTAGCCTTATTTTCGCCCGTGGCGGCCGTTGGTGTCCTCGGGCTTGACCGGCAGAATCGGCTCGACCTCGCGATGCGGACGGGCGATGATGTGGGCCGCCACCAACCCATCCCCCACCCGCTCGCAGGCATCGGCCCCCGCGCGCACCGCGGCGTTCACCGCACCCGTTTCGCCGCGCACCATCACCGTGACATAACCGCCGCCGACGAACTCGCGCCCGATCAGGCGCACCTCCGCAGCCTTGGTCATGGCATCGGCAGCCTCGATCGCCGGCACCAAGCCCCGCGTCTCGATCATCCCGAGCGCGATCCCATAGCTTTCCGAGGGCATAGATCTCTCACCTCTTTCACCGTGCATTTTGGATAGGGTACGCAAGGCGTACCCTATGGCCTTTAGGTCGTCTCTTTGTCGGAAAACCGCCCCTTAGGGAGGATCGGCTCGACCTCGCGATGCGGACGGGCGATGATGTGGGCCGCCACCAACCCATCCCCCACCCGCTCGCAGGCATCGGCCCCCGCGCGCACCGCGGCGTTCACCGCACCCGTTTCGCCGCGCACCATCACCGTGACATAACCGCCGCCGACGAACTCGCGCCCGATCAGGCGCACCTCCGCAGCCTTGGTCATGGCATCGGCAGCCTCGATCGCCGGCACCAAGCCCCGCGTCTCGATCATCCCGAGCGCGATCCCGTAATATTCATCAGCCATGGTCGTGACTCCTCTGTTTCAGGTTGGGTTTTGGGTCAATCGTTTGAAAATCGATATGGATTCAGGGATCAGTCGGTCTCCCAGCGGTCGATGATGCCGCCGATGCAAAGATCGGTGAGCACCTGGGTGCCGATAGCGACCCGCGCCGCCGAGCCGCTGATGGTAAAGACCCAGTTGCCGCGATGAGTGCCGATGGTATCGACTGCGACGGCGCGCTTGCCCTGAGCGTCGCGCAAGACCCGCAGCGACACCTGTTGTAGTCCGGGGACGCGACGGGTGCAGACCAAGGGGCTCTCGACCTGCATGATGTCCATTCTTAGTCCTCCTCCCAGTGATCGATGATGCCGACGATGGTCAGATCGCTTGGATATTCCTTGTGACCTGCGGCCTCGCGCGCCGCCGAGCTGCCGACACAAATCACCCAGTCGCCCGGGGTGCAGCCGACGGCATCGACCGCGACCAGAAGGCTCTTGCCATCCCGCACCACCTGGAGATGGCGGTGCTCGAGTGCTGCGATGCGATTGGTGGCCACCAAAGGTTTTTCGACACGACAGATCTTCATGTTGCTCGCCTCCCGCCGACCAGCGAACCGCCGACCGGCTCAAGACTCCCGCCCTGGCTATCGCGGATTGTCCAATAGGTATAGAGCAAACCATCCATGACCAGATCCGGATAGCGCTGGGCGATGGCCGAATCCAAGCGTTCGCAATGACTGATCGCCCGTTCGCGCGCTCCCGGGACCTGACCCGAATACTCGGAGCGGATGACGATCGGGATCGGCAGACCGTGGGATACATGGAGGCGTTTGAAGATCTTGATCCCGACGTCCAGGTTGCAGGTCCCCTCCTCCAGGGTGCGCAAGAAGCTAAAATAGGTGAGGTTGCGCAGATGGATCTCGGGGAAGTCCATCCCCACACCGATGAAGCGCTCCTCGTGCCCGATATCTGGATACTGGCCGCCATGATAGGCGCGCACATAATCAAGCTGCGAAATGTTGCCCTCGATGAGCCGCGCCATCAGGCGCTGCATCCCCAGCGGCGGTGCCGGTCCATCCGCCGGATGGGCGAGGCGTTCGCGGATCAGGGCCTGCGCGCCATCGGGGTCGAGGTGGAGGGTCTCGCCATAGAGCGCGCCAGCATCGATAAATCGATCGAGATCTGGCTCACCCTGGGCATCGGGCAAATGGATGCGCAAGCGATCGGTATCCGTATCCACCCCTAGGAGCAAGACCTCGATCGAGGCCCCGCAGCAATAGGTGTTTTCCACTGCCTCGCGGAAGGCGCGCAGTTGCTCGCGCCCCGCCTTGGCCGCCTCGCGGGTATTGCTGCCATGCGCGGCACAGCCCTCATGCTCGGGGTCGTGGCTACTATAGTGATAGACCAGCACCTTGAGATAACGGGTCGGGCTATCCGCGGTATTGGGCAGTCCTTCGCGAAAGCGCCTGAGCTCGACATTCGACCAACGCCCCAGGGCCTCCTCGATATCGAACATCGCACCCGCATTGGCGCGGCGCTGGACCGCCCCTATCGGCAGGCGCAACACATAGCGGATGACATGCGCCTGACGCCCATCCGAGCAAGGCGTCACATTCATCGCATGAAAACCACACTCGAGCAAAAAGCGCATGAATGACTCGGATTGGGCGCGATCGCCCAAGGGGTCGGCGCGGAAATACTCGTCGCTCACCGCCCTGAAGGTCTCGAAGGTGGCATGGGCGAAGAGCGCGCGCCGATCAAGCCCACTCACCCAGGCATCCTCGAGCAAGTTCTGAGGCAACTGGAACCCAAGCAGTTGCCGCGCCTGTACCTGGGCCCAGTCCTCGAAGCCTTCATCCGGCAGCCGGGCGGCGATGATCTTGAGCGACGGCACAATGCGGGCGAAGGCCCCCTTGACCCGCTGTTCATAGTCATAGAGCCGCTGATTTTCATCCGCGCGGGTCAAGGGATGCTGACCGCTGCGATCCAGCCTTCTCAAGGCAGCCAACATTGGCTCTTCGCTCGCCGCTGACAAGGGTTGAGCGGATAGATAAGTCGACCGCCTCAGAGTCTGGATGCGGCGGCGCAACTGCGGCTTGGGTCGGATACGCATGGCCTACCCTCAGCCCCTTGCCCCACCCGAGAGAGTCACCAGGGCGCCGCGCTCGGTGCCGCCGGTGCTTCCGGTCACCCGTGCGCCCCAGGTGCGCTCGCGCTCTTGGGCATTACGGAACAGCCGGGCGCCGGCGAATGCTGTCATAGACCCGCCGCGCATGCTCGGATTTCGGCTATGGGCTGATAAGCCCTCGGTGCCGGTCACCCGCTCGTTGCGTGCCCAGTCATCGCCGGTGATCCGCGGACCGGCATCCATCCCCTCACCGGTAATGCGCGGGCGCGCAGGCTCAGGTGGCGCCGATTTCTCCTCAGCGGCGACAGGCATGGTGCGCTGCTCGCTGCGTTTGGCGCGGAAGGACTCAGTGCCCGTGACCCGGTCGCCGCCGAGATTAAATGGCCCGGTGATCCGCCCCTGGTCCTCGTCATAACGGGTTCCAGTCACAGCGCGCCGCACGCGTTGCTCTTGGGCTGCACGCGCCGGCGTGGTGATGCTGAAGCCGATCCACTGACCGCCGTTCAGGGGCTGCGGGAAGTCATCGCTACCAGGGGTCGCGGCGAGCGACTCCCCGCAGGCGGCGAAAAAATCGTCACCTCCAACATAGGGCGTGCCGGTGATCGGCTGACAGGCGCCCTTTTGATCGCCAGTCATCACCCCGCCGACCCCAGGCTGGATGCCACTGATCGCATGCCCGGGCGTGGACCAGGCCGCAGGCAAGCGCTCTGACACCGCCTGAATCGTGTCCGGACTGCACTCAGCGGCGACCTCCTTAGGCCCGAGATAGCCGGTGCCGGTCACGACTTCGCAGCGCCCAGGCTCATTGCCAGTCACGCGCGCCGAGCCCCCGACCAAGGTGCCGGTCACGGTCTGACCGCGCCAGGTGGCATCGACGCCGACCTTGAGATCGCCCTTGGGCTCAGGGCGGGTCTTGCAGAAGGAGGCGAAGTGTTCGAAGCCCAGATATTCGGTCCCCGTCACCCGCTGGCAACTGCCGGGCTCAACACCCGTAATGCTCGGGATACGCCCAACCAGGGTACCAGTGACCTGTCGCCCGCTGAGGGTTTGGGTCTGACCGACCTTGGACGGGGCACCCTCCGGCCCCGGGGCGGTGTAGGGGGTACCGGTCAGCACCCGCCCCGCACCCGCCTCATCGCCCGTCACCTTGACGCTGCGCCCGACCTGATCGCCGGTCACCGTCTGTCCTCCAACCGTGACCACGGCCTCACTCTGGCGATTAGGTGCTGGGTTTGGCTTGACCCCACAGAACTCTTGAAAGATCTCGGCGCCCAGATACTCGGTCCCCGTGATCTGACGGCAGGCACCGACCTCATCGCCCGTAGTCTTGGGGCTACGCCCGACCAAGGTACCGGTGATGGTTTGGCCAGTGGCGGTGGCGCTCAGTCCTACCTTGGCCGGTACACCAGGACGGGCAGGACGCAGCCGTCCCGTCGGACGCGGGCCGGCATCGGCGCATTTACCGTGTTCACAGCGCTCCTCGCGCACCCGCTTGGCGATCTCGCGCGAGCTTGCCCCCGCGTTGCGCAGGAGTTGAGTGGTTGCGGCCGCACTCGAACGCCCGCTCACAGATTCAATCCCGACCTTACCACGATCAGCCAAGGCCGTCCGCCGCGCCATCGAGGCCAGCCTACCACGCGACTGGGCGCGGATCAGGGCCTGGGCCGTGCGGCTGCGGCTTAAGCGGGAGGAGCGCTCGCTCGTCGCCACCTGGCGTTGCTCCGTCTGGACTAACGTCGAGCTCGCCGCCGCTGAATCCACTGCAGTAGGTCTGGATGAGACCCGCCTCTCCGGACGCGGGCGCAGACGCGCCGGACGCGCCGCAGCCGTTGCGCCTATCTGCCCACGGGTGAGGGCCTGACGCCGCGCCAGCGAGCGCTGCCGACCTTCGGCGACCCGCAGCGTACGAAAAACGCCTCCAGGGAGGGACTGGCTGACGCGGGATACCGGCGCTAAGTCCGGGGCGCGTGCCGTCGTCGTGGAGGGCGCAGGTGTTGCCGCCCTACGCCCAGCACCAGCAGGGGCCGGAGCCGCACTCGGCCCGCCGGCCTTGCCGCCATTGGCGATGGCGCGCCGCTTGGCCTGCGCCGCCGCGCGCCCCGTCAAGCCTGTATGTTGATCAGCCATGTCCGTGCCTGCCTCTCTTCGATCGCTGTTTTGCCCTCTATCAGGCGCCGGGAGACCTCGCCAACCATTCAGCGGGCGCGGTGCACTATGAAGGAATGCCCCTTGGTCTGGGCATAGGTGTCATAGCCCACCACCCGGACATGATGATCCGGGTAGGCACGCCGGCAGGCCTCGATCTCGGCCATAATCACATTCGGATCCTGCTCGCCAAAGAAGGGGAGCTTCCACATCGGCCAGTAATACTCGAATCCCTTGCTTGGGTGCTCGTGTTCGAGCGAGAGGTTCCAGCCGTTGTCGATGATGTACAGGATCTGCTGGAGGATCTCTTCCCGCGTCAGTGGCGGGAGATAGGAAAAGGTCTCATAGCGGGCGATGGTCGCATGATCGCCTAGGCTGTTCAGGCTGCTCATTGGGATCTGCCTCCGTATAAGTGATGCATGGGTCCACTGGATTAGGCGACGTCGAGCTTGTCAACGACATCGAACTCGAACTTGATCTCCTTCCAGGTCTCCATCGCGGCGCCCAGCTCTGGGCTGTGACGGGCGGCCTCGGTTAGGATCTCGCGGGCATGCTTCTCGACCTCGACCCCTTCATTGCGCGCCTTGACGCAGGCCTCGAGCGCCACGCGGTTGGCCGCAGCGCCCGCCGCATTACCCCAGGGATGGCCTTGGGTCCCGCCGCCGAACTGGAAGACCGCATCATCGCCGAAGATCGCCAGCAGCGCCGGCACATGCCAGACATGGATACCACCCGAGGCCACGGCCATGACCCCCGGCATCCCCCCCCAGTCCTGATCGAAGAAGACGCCACGCGAGCGATCTTCAGGGACAAAGGACTCGCGCAGGAGATCGACAAAGCCCAGGGTGGATTGCCGGTCACCCTCGAGCTTGCCGACCACGGTGCCGGTGTGCAGGTGATCGCCACCCGAGAGGCGCAGACACTTGGCCAGCACCCGGAAATGGATGCCATGCTTAGGGTTGCGGTCGATCACGGCATGCATGGCGCGATGGATGTGCAGCAACATGCCGTTGTCACGACACCAGTTGGCCAGGCTGGTGTTGGCGGTAAAACCCGCAGTCAAAAAGTCATGCATGATGATGCGCGACCCCAGCTCCTTGGCGAACTCGGCGCGTTTGAACATCTCCTCGCAGGTCGGAGCGGTGACATTGAGATAATGGCCCTTGCGCTCGCCGGTCTCTTGCTCGGCTTTGCGCACCGCCTCCATGACGAACTCGAAACGGTTCTGCCAGCGCATGAATGGCTGAGAGTTGACGTTCTCGTCGTCCTTGGTGAAGTCCAGACCGCCGCGCAGGGCCTCATAGACCGCGCGCCCATAGTTCTTGGCAGAAAGCCCCAACTTTGGCTTGATGGTACAACCCAAGAGCGGGCGCCCGTATTTCTCGAGCCGATCGCGTTCGACCTGGATGCCGTTGGGCGGGCCACCGCAGGTCTTGACATAATGGAGCGGGAAACGGATGTCCTCGAGGCGCAGGGCGCGCACCGCCTTGAACCCAAAGACATTGCCGACCAACGAGGTCAGCACGTTGACGATGGAACCCTCCTCGAAGAGATCGAGCGGATAGGCGACGAAGGCATAGAAACTCTCTTTGTCCCCGGGCACGTCCTCGATCCGATAGGCACGCCCCTTGTAATAATCGAGATCGGTCAAGAGATCCGACCAGACCGTCGTCCAGGTACCGGTCGAGGATTCGGCGGCTACGGCTGCGGCTGCCTCCTCGCGCGGCACGCCGGGCTGGGATGTCACCTTGAAACAGGCCAGGAGATCGGAATCCAGCGGGACATAGTCCGGGGTCCAATAGGTATGGGCGTAGTCTTTGACGCCCGCGTCATAGGTCTTCGCGCTCATGATTTACTCCGTTCGATGGATACGGCCTGAAGCTGCAAAGACAATAGATGGAATTAAGCACCCAATTCCAATCAATTCAATGAATGGAATAGATAGATAAAAATATATGAAAAGGGACTATCTGCCTTGGCGACCCAGCGGCTTTAGGACTATTGATAAGAAACACATGCTTTTGAAATTGAGTGAGCTGTCCTGATGTCGTGGGCATGGTAAAGACGAGACATGAGATTGCTGTCGTTTGCGGCGCGCGAAGAGCGGCGGCGTGGCTGGACGTATGAAGCGATAGGCGCGCAGAGGGGATTGTTGGGCGCAGGGGTGTTCGACATCTGCAAAGGCTATGGGCGCGAAGGGGCCCAAGGACAAGCGGGGTGGGCGCAAGGTGGGTGAGAAGCGGGCGCTGTTGGCGGAGCAGGACGCCCAGATACGCAAGCTCATGTGCGACGGGACGCCGGATGAGCTGAAGCTGCCGTTTGCGCTGTGGAGCCGGCAGGCGGTGCGGCAGTTGATCCTCGACCGTTTTGGCATCGAGCTCAGGCCGCAGGGGGAAGGCAAGTACATGGTGCGCTGGGGATTGACGCCCCAGAAACCGATTCGGCGCGCCTATGAGCAAAGCCCGCAGGTGGGCAAGACGTCCGAGATTCGCGTCACGCACCGTCGCGAAGGCCTGTCGGTGATCTCGACGCTGACCAATCGCGGCAAGGTGCCTTGGAAGGCGTTCGCGGGGGCGATGAACGCCGACATCCTGATCGACTTCATGAAGCGGCTCGTCAAGGACGCCAGGGGCAAGAAGATCTTCCTCATCCTCGACAACCTGCGCGTGCATCACACCAAGTCGGTCAAGGCGTGGCTGGCTGCATGCGCCAATCAAATCGAGGCCTCCTCCCTCCCCCCCTACAGCCCGGCACTGAACCCCAACGAGATGCTCAAGGCCAACATCACCGCGCAGGCGCCCTCCCGCGCCAAGGGCGATCTGAAGAAGGCGACCGTCAGCCACCTGCGCCGCCTTCTCAATTCCCCCCAACGCATCATGCGCTACTTCCAGCATCCCAAGCTCCATGATGCCGCGTAATACAAGTTCATTGGTTTCGGATTAATAAAGCGCTGTTGAATGTGGGCGGTACACTATGACCGACAGACGACTTCGCCAATGCCAATCCTCGACGCATAAACGGATGTGATGATTGCAATGTGCCTGGCGGCAGCGATCGATTTCGATATGTACGGCTTGAAGATCGCCCGCATAGAGACTGGAGGTACCCCACAGCTCCCACTGGGCCGTGCGCGGCTCGATTCGCGCGGTGTGTTCGATGGCGAGCACACAGCCGCGATGCAGACAATGCTCGAGCTGGGCGAGCATGCGTGACTCGGCGGGATACTGAGCGGCCCCAGTTATGGGGAGTAGGGATTGAACAACGGTTGTGGCCAACATTTGGAACACCTCGCGCGCCATGGTTGAGCAGGACCGGTGCGGAAAGATTGCACACCGGTATCACGGGCCAAGATAGTTCCTGATTGATAAAGTCAGAAATTGAGATCAAGCGCGTTCCCCATCGACGAATGTCGATGGGGAATCGATGGAGATGGACTCAGGCTAAGGCCGATGCCGTCGCCATGGCGGCCACCGGCGCCGAACGCATTTGCAACAGCGCCTCGGCTCGAGCAAGCGCCTCCTGGGTCGTCGCCACCAGCTGCTCAGGCGGCAGGCGGGACAGCAACCCGAGCTGTTCGAGACGCTGTTTGACATCCCCTTCAGCGCCAGAGATCACCACCTGCCGGCCCGCGGCTAGGTCCTCAAGCACCATCCGTTCGATCGTCAAGGCGGAGGATACGCCGACCGCAGGTACCTCGCTGAAGTCTAGGATCAACACATCATGACCCTCTAGGACCGCATATTGGCGGCTGATCTCCTTGGCAAGGCCGAAGATCAGAGGACCGCCGAACTTAAAGAGCAGGATGCGCCCGCCAGTGCGTTCGAGCACCGCCTGCTCATCGAGCGACAGCGAGGCGAAGTCCTCCGGACGCTGGATGGCGCGCAATGAGCGGCTCTGGAGCCTGCTCAACCGATCGATGGTTAGAACATTGGCGATGAAGACCCCAACCGCCACCGCCCAGATCAAATCGACAAAGACCGTAAGCCCGATCACCGCATACATGATGAGCGCGGCGCGGATGGAAACGCGATGCGCGCGCTTTAAAAACGACCAATCGATGATGTCCAGGCCCACCTTGAAGGCGATCCCGGCCAGCACCGCCAGCGGGATCTGGGCCGTCAGGCCCGCGGCCCAGAGGACCACGACGAGCAGGATCAGGGCGCGGGTGATGCCGGAGAGCGCGGTCTTGGCGCCGGTCTGGATATTGACCACCGTCCCCATGGTCGCCCCTGCCCCCGCGATCCCGCCGAACAGACCCGAGGCCAGATTGCCCAGACCCTGACCGATCAATTCTTTATTGGAATCGTGCTCCTTGCGGGTGAGGCTCTCGGCGATCACCGAGGTCAGCAGGGCATCGATACAGCCGAGCACCGCGAGGACCAGGGCATCGAGCAGCATCAGCCGCCAATGCTCGAGGCTGAAAACCGGCATCTGGAGCTGAGGTAAGCCTGTTGGGATCTCACCGATGCGCCGCAGGTCCATGTCGCTCAAGAAAAAGACCGAGACCAGTGTCCCGATGATCAGGGCCAAAAGCTGCGGCGGGAGATAGCGCTTCAGGCGCTTGGGATAAAGCAGGATCAACACCAGGGTCAGGGCTGCAAGCCCGAATTCTACGGGCTTAAGGTGCTCGATCAGGCCCGGCAGGTTGCTGACCGTCCCCAAGACGCCGCCCGGAGGGGTCGGCTGGCCGAGGAAGGGCCCAAGCTGCAGGATGATCAGAATCATACCGATCCCCGTCATGAACCCCGAGACCACGGTATAGGGCATCATGGTCACATATCTACCGAGCCCCAGGGCCCCGAAGAGGATCTGCAGGATACCCGCCATCATGACCACGGTGAAGGCCATGGCAAGCCCCTGTTCGGGATCAACGGCGATCAGATTGGTGATGACTGCGGTCATGACCACGGTCATGGGTCCGGTCGGTTCGGAGATCAGGGTCGGAGTGCTGCCGAAGATGGCGGCAAATAGACCCACAAGGATCGCCCCATAGAGGCCGGCAGCAGGACCCGCCCCTGAAGCTACGCCGAAGGCCAAGGCCATGGGGAGGGCCACTACCGCCGCTGTGACCCCACCAAAGAGATCACCGCGCAGGTGATCGAAACGGATCTCATTGAAGACACGCATAGATTGGCACTGATTGAGTTGATCTCAATTAATTTAAAAGGGCCAATCACCATCGATGCAAAAAGATAATATTAATTGGATCGATAGATTTAAATCGATCGATCTGTGTGTCTCCTCATAGCCCATTGCGCCAATCCTGATCCTCGCGGTCGAACAGCCGATTGGCCTCGGGCGGGCCCCAGGAGCCTGCAGGATAGGTATAGATGAAGTCGCGCTCGGTGGCCCAGAGCTTGAGCACCGGATCGATGATCCGCCAGGCCCATTCGACCTCGTCATAGCGCAGGAAATGGCTATGATCGCCAGCGATGACATCCAAGATCAGGGCCTCATAGGCATCGATATGCTCGGGCGGCAGGGCACAGCTCCCAGCGTCCATGCGCTCGGTCTGGGTGCGCATCTCCAGGCCCGGTGGCTTGGTCTGGATCTCCAAACGGATGCACTCATTGGGTTGGATGTTGAGGAGCAGCCAATTGGGCTCAAGCCGCTCGATAGCGGTGGCTTGAAACAGGCGCTGCGGGGGGTGGCGAAAACGGATGGCGATCAGGGATTGGCTGCGCGCCAAGCGTTTGCCAGTGCGCAGATAAAAGGGCACGCCGCGCCAGCGCCAGTTGTCGATATAGATCTTTAAGGCAGCATAGGTTTCGGTGCTGCTCTTGACGGCCACGTCAATCTCTTCGAGATAACCAGGCAGCCTTTGGTCGCCCGAGCGCCCAGGGCCATATTGGGCGCGGAAGGCCTGGGCATGGACCGCATCGCGGGCGATGGGGCGGATCGAGCGCAAGACCTTGACCTTTTCATCGCGCAGGGCCTCGGCATCCAGGCTTGGCGGCGGCTCCATGGCGATCAGGGTCAATACCTGTAGCAGATGGCTCTGGATCATGTCGCGCATGGCCCCAACCCTATCGTAGAAACCGGCGCGCTGCTCGATTCCCTGGGCCTCGGCATGGGTGATCTGGATATGATCGATATAGTTGCGATTCCACAGGGGCTCGAGCAGCAGATTGGCAAAGCGAAAGACCAGGATGTTTTGCACCGTGCCCTTGCCCAGATAATGATCGATGCGATAGATCTGATCCTCGCCGAAGTGACGCCGCAGTTGCCGATCCAGGATCTTTGCACTTTCCAGGTCAAAGCCAAAGGGCTTTTCTACCACCAACCGCGACCAACCATCCGCCTCTTGCTGTAATCCTTGTGCTGCCAGCGCATCGACGATGGGCGCATAGTATTGGGGTGCAACGGCCAGATAGCTGACCAAGTTGGGTGGGAAACCCTCGCCCCCCTTGAGCCTGGCAACGAGCGAGCGAAAGTCATCGGCGCGATCGAGGTCGCCAGGCACGAAATACAGGCGTTGGCTCAAGCGCCCCAGCACCTCTCCATTCAACCGTCCGCCCAATTGCGTTTGTAAGCGCTCGGCGACCTCCCTACGCCAGTCCTCATCCGACCAGGCCCGGCGGCCAAAGCCCAGGATACGCGTATCCGGATGCAAGCGTTCGGCGGCATCAAGGTGATAGAGCGCAGGCAAGAGCTTGCGGCTGGCGAGATTGCCGGTAGCGCCAAAGATCAATAGGGTACATGGGTCTGGCATGTCTGGTGTCCTCGTGGCAGATCAAGTGTGCTAAGGTGAGGGCTCAAACACGGTCGCCTTATTCTTGATAAAAAACACATGCTTTTGAAATTGAGTGAGCTGTCCAGATGTCGTGGGCATGGAAAGACGAGACATGAGATTGCTGTCGTTTGCGGCGCGCGAAGAGCGGCGGCGTAGCTGGACGTATGAAGCGATAGGCGCGCAGAGGGGATTGTTGGGCGCAGGGGTGTTCGACATCTGCAAAGGCTATGGGCGCGAAGGGGCCCAAGGACAAGGGGGGTAGGCGCAAGGTGGGTGAGAAGCGGGCGCTGTTGGCGGAGCAGGACGCCCAGATACGCAAGCTCATGTGCGACGGGACGCCGGATGAGCTGAAGCTGCCGTTTGCGCTGTGGAGCCGGCAGGCGGTGCGGCAGTTGATCCTCGACCGTTTTGGCATCGAGCTCAGGCCGCAGGGGGAGGGCAAGTACATGGCGCGCTGGGGATTGACGCCCCAGAAACCGATTCGGCGCGCCTATGAGCAAAGCCCGCAGGTGGGCAAGACGTCCGAGATTCGCGTCACGCACCGTCGCGAAGGCCTGTCGGTGATCTCGACGCTGACCAACCGCGGCAAGGTGCCTTGGAAGGCGTTCGCGGGGGCGATGAACGCCGACATCCTGATCGACTTCATGAAGCGGCTCGTCAAGGACGCCAGGGGCAAGAAGATCTTCCTCATCCTCGACAACCTGCGCGTGCATCACACCAAGCCGGTCAAGGCCTGGCTGGCTGCATGCGCCAATCAAATCGAGGCCTCCTCCCTCCCCCCCTACAGCCCAGCACTGAACCCCAACGAGATGCTCAAGGCCACCATCACCGCGCAGGCGCCCTCCCGCGCCAAGGGCGATCTGAAGAAGGCGACCGTCAGCCACCTGCGCCGCCTTCTCAATTCCCCCCAACGCATCATGCGCTACTTCCAGCATCCCAAGCTCCATGATGCCGCGTAATACAAGTTCATTGGTTTCGGATCCATAATATGGAGCCTTTATCCGCACATCCGCTATCGCCCCAGGCCAGCCCCCTGCGGGTCCTCTTTGCCAGCAGTGAGGCACATCCCTTGATTAAGACCGGAGGGCTCGCTGATGTCGCCGCCAGCTTGCCGATCGCCCTGCGCGGTCTCGGGGTGGATGTGCGGCTCGTGTTGCCTGGCTATCCCTCGGCCATGCGCCAAGTGCGCGAGCCGCGGCCCTGCGGGACGCTCGTCATCCCTGGTTACCGCAACCAGATCAGGCTGGTCGAGGGCCTGCATCCAGATGCCGAGCTACTCGTCTATCTCATCGATGCGCCTGAATATTTCGCACGCGAGGGCAACCCCTATTCAGATCCAACGGGGCGCGACTGGGGCGACAACGCCGATCGCTTCATGCTCTTCTGCTGCGCGCTTGTCCTGCTCGCCCGCGCTCAGGGGCCGATCGACTGGCAGCCGGATCTCTTTCACGGCAACGACTGGCAAACGGGGCTAGCCCCTTGGTTGTTGAACGATGGGGCCATATCACCGGCGCGCGTCTTTACCATCCACAACCTGGCCTACCAAGGGCTCTTCGATCGCGCGACCTTCGACCGGCTGCGCCTCCCACCCTCGGCCTGGAGCATCTCGGGGCTTGAGTTTCACCAGCGCCTGTCATTCATCAAGGGCGGTATCCTCTGCTCCGAGCGGGTCAACACCGTTAGTCCGACCTATGCCGACGAGGTGCGCACCCCGCGTTTTGGCTGCGGGCTCGATGGGCTGTTGCGCGAGCTCAAGGGGCGCTTTTGCGGCATCCTCAACGGGATCGACGACCGGATCTGGGACCCCGCACACGACCCGCTTATCGCCCAGCCTTATAACGCCGAGAATTTTGCGCTCAAGGCCGAAAACAAGCTCGCCATCCAGCGTGCGCTCGGGCTGCCGCGCAATGAAGAGGCCTTTGCGCTCGGCTATATCGGGCGGTTGGTCGAACAAAAGGGCGTGGACCTGATCATTGCCATTCTGCCCGAGCTCATCCGGGATCCCTTGCTCCAGGTGTTGATCTTGGCGGCGGGCGATCTGCATCTCGAGCAGGCCCTGCTCGATCTCGCCGCCGCCCATCCGCGCCAGGTCGGGGTCTTCATCGGTTATGACGAGCGGCTCTCCCACCAGATCGAGGCCGGCTGCGATGCCTTTCTGATGCCCTCGCGGTTTGAGCCCTGCGGTCTCAACCAGCTTTACAGCCTGCGCTATGGCACCCCGCCGATCGTCCATCGCACCGGCGGGCTGGCCGATACCGTGGTGTCGGCCACTGAAGACAATCTAAGCGCAGGTACGGCGACGGGGTTTGTCTTTACTGAGCCGCGCCCAGAGGCTCTATTTACCGCCATCGATCAGGCACGGCGGCTGTATCGCACGGACCCTGAGAGCTGGCACCGCCTCGCACTGACGGGGATGGCGCAGGACTTCAGTTGGACCCAGAGCGCCCAGCGGTATCTGGCGCTCTATCATGAGGCACTTGCCGACCGGCTCGGCCCTCCCCCTATTTAGCCTGTTTGGCTCAGGCGGCCTGGATGGGGATGGCATCGCCAGTGCGGACGATGCGATTGCGCTCGTCGAGATAGATGAGCCTGGGCTTGAACAACGCCGCCTCGGTCTCGGTCATGCCGGCATAGGCGCAGATGATCACGCAGTCGCCTGGGGCGGCCTTGTGCGCCGCTGCACCGTTGACCGAGATGATGCCGGAGCCGGCCTGGGCGCGGATGGCATAGGTCGTGAAGCGCTCACCATTGGTCACGTTATAGATCTGGATCTGCTCATATTCGCGGATACCCGCCGCCTTGAGCAGCTCCTCGTCGATGGCGCATGAGCCTTCATAGTCGAGCTCGGCATGGGTGACCCGCGCGCGATGGAGCTTGCATTTCAGCAAGGTTAGATACATCGGATTGATCCTCTTACCGGCTACTCTAGCCGGGTTGCCTTCATCTTTGCGGCATATTGTATTGTAGTTTTGGCCCAGCGGGAGCGTGTCTTGTTGCAATGCAGCATGCGTGGATCGGTGGACCCGCTCACAGGCAGACGCGCAGATTGTCAATGAGCCGCGCCCGGCCGAGATAGGCCGCGACCAGGATCACCAGATCGCGATTCCCTGGACCGGGGGGGGTAAGGTCCTCGGCGCAGCGCACGCTGAGATAATCCGGCCTGAAACCGGCGGCCTTCAGCGATTCCAACCCCGCCCCCTCGGCCTCTGCAAGCGGCTGACCGGAACGCAAGGCGGTTGCGACCTCATTGAGCACGCGATACAGAGCCGGTGCGCGCGCCCGCTCCTCTGGTGTGAGGTAATGATTGCGCGAGCTCATCGCCAACCCATCGGCTTCGCGTATTGTCGGCATCCCGATGATCGCGATGGGGATCGCCAAATCCTCGACCATCCGCCGGATGATCAGAAGCTGCTGGAAGTCCTTTTCTCCAAAGAGGGCGACATCCGGCTGGACCAGATTGAACAGCTTACAGACCACGGTTGCCACCCCGACGAAGTGACCTGGGCGGCTGGCGCCACAGAGGATGTCAGAAAGCCCGGGCACCTCGACCCGAGTTTGGGCGGCGAGACCGCGTGGGTAGAGGGTCCGAACGCTGGGGACGAATAGCAGGTCACAGCCGACCTGAGCGAGCACCTGGCGGTCGGCCTCCAGGGTACGCGGATAGGCATCGAGGTCCTCCTTGGGCCCGAACTGCATGGGATTGACGAAGATGCTGACGACGACCCGCTCGGCATGGAGGCGACCCGTCGCAACTAGGCTCAGGTGCCCGGCATGTAGGTTGCCCATGGTGGGCACAAAGGCTATGCGCTCGCCGCGATTGCGCCAGACAGCGATCTGCCGGCGCAGGTCCTGGGGGTCTTCGATCTCGATGAATGGCTGAGGGGGGATCTGGATCTCGGACATCGCGGATTGCGCCTCAAATAAAGCCGATCGATCGGGGCAGGGTACCCAGATCAAAAAGGATCAATAGGGGGTCTCGGCAGGGGAGGGAAATTGACCTGTGCGCACGGCGGCGACATAGGCCGCAACCGCCTCGCCGATCTCGCCACCGCCGGCCATAAAATCACGGCTGAAACGCGGCGGCTTACCTGGATGAAGCCCCAGCATGTCATAGAGCACCAATACCTGCCCGTCACAGTCTGGACCGGCGCCGATACCGATCACTGGGATCTTCAGGGACTCGCTGATCGTACGCGCCAAGGCCGCCGGCACGCATTCCAGCACCATAAGCACCGCGCCTGCCTCTTCCATCGCCTGCGCCTCTTGCCGAATCCGTTCGGCTGAATCCGGATCGCGACCCTGGAAGCGATACCCGCCCAGACGGTTGACCGATTGGGGCAAGAGCCCGAGATGGGCGCAAACGGGGATGCCGAGCTCAGACATCCGGCGCACGGTCTCGACCATGGGCGCGCCGCCCTCCAGTTTGATCACCTCTGCCCCACCCTCTTGCATGAGACGGGCGGCACTGGCGATCGCCTGCTCCGGTGTGGCATAGGTCATGAAGGGCAGATCGGCAACCAAAAGGGCACGTTTACGCCCGCGTGCCACCGCGGCGCTGTGATAGATCATCTGTTCCAAGGTCACAGGGAGGGTGGTCGCATGCCCCTGGATCACCATCCCCAATGAATCGCCGACCAGCAAGACATCCACCCCCACCCGATCGAGTAGATGGGCAAAGGAGGCGTCATAACAGGTCAGGCATGCAATCCGCTCGCCGCGCGACTTCATGACGGACAGGCTGGCAATGGTGATAGGGGCAGCGGACATGCTCATGCCTTTTAGGGATACACCGAAATAATGCCAATCATGCCGTGATCCTGATTCCGGGGAAGACTGGAATCCAGACACATTGGTGAGAGACAAAAGCGCTGGGTGTATTGTCGCGAATTGATCAACGCCTCCATGCCATCTACCCGGGTGGATGACGTGACGCTATAGATTAAGCGCAGACGGGTAACCAGGCCAACGCCCTGGGGAATCGCTGACTCAGGTCCCAAACCATGCCAAACCGCACCGCCGTCTGCCACTGCCCAGCCGGCAATCTGCCGCCGGCTCTTGGAGAACTCGATCCCGACCTCAATCATTTCACACCGGGGGCCCGAATCCCGATATTTGGCCGCATCGTCTCTGGCTCTGAGGCTGCTCATTCAAGCTGGGTGATAGGTTGGATCAGGCTGGGATCGTCTGCATCCGCCCGATTGACCCGAGGGCTGACCGGCTGGGCCTGCACTGGGTCTACAAGGGAGGAAGCACACAACCAGCGGGAGGCTTCGGCAGACAGTGAATGCTGCGCCAGCCAGAGGTCATGGTCGCGCAGGTCGAGGATCACCGGCATGCGGTCATGGATAGGGCACAGGCGCTCATGAGCTTCAGTGACGATGATGGTCATGCTCTCCAGGGCCTCGCCGCTGTCTGGATCGGCCCAGCGCTCCCAAAGCCCGGCCAATGCCAGGGGCTGACCGTCCCGGCGGGCAATGAAATAGGGCTGTTTGCCGGTCGGCGTCTTTTGCCATTCATAGAATCCATCGACAGGGATCAGACAGCGCCTCTGTCTAAAGGCAGCGCGAAAGCTGGGTTTGACTGCGACCGTCTCGGCGCGGGCGTTGAAGGTGCGATCGCCGAAACTGCGCCCTTTGGCCCAGGGGGGGATCAAGCCCCAATACAGGCGTACCAGCTCGCGCTCACCTTGAGGATCGAGGCGCACGGCCAAGACCCAATGCCGCGGCGCCAGGTTATAGCGCGGGGGCGGCGGTTCTCCCACCAACTTGGCATTGAATTGGGCGGCAAGCTCAGCGGCGGGGCGGTATTGCGCTAGGCGCCCGCACATAGGCGTTCAATCCCAGAGATAGGCGGGATCGATATGGGTGATCCGACCTGCTTGGTAGCTCAGACGCAGCTCACCCTTCATCCAGCCAGTTTGTGCCGTGAGCCCAATGCTCATCCGGTCGCAGGCGGCGAGCGCCTGATCCCAACGACCGAGGTCGATCCCCTGGGCAAAGGAAAGCGCGATGGGCTCACCGGCGATGCGGGCCAGGCGCACCTGTCCATCCTTAATGATCAGCTCGGCACAGCTCGGCCCGATGTCCCCCTGTCTGAACAAGATGAAGACGCCCCCCCGATCCGGCAGAGAAAGGATGAATGGCGAGCGGCCGACCTGAAGCCGGGCGGCGATCTGATCGAGGCGCCTCTGGAGATCTCGAGCGGCCTGGTCAAAGGTAAGCCATAGGATCGCTAGGCAGAGGATGGCCAGAGCGATCGCACCTAGCAGGAGACGCGAGCCGATCTTCATGGGTTTAACCCTTTGTCTGAATCTTACCGGCCTTCGGTTGCAGTGATGGGTGGGAGACGATTATCTCTAGGCGCTCCTCGATCCAGCGCTCGGTTTCGGCATTGATCTCGGCGGCCTTACGTCCTTGGGTGGCAATCGGCTGTCCAAAGACCAGCTCGATGGTCCCCGGTCGCTTGATCAGGCTGCGCCGACCCCAAAATGTCCCCGCATTATGGACGACGGGGACCACCGGATAACCCGTGCGTTCGGCAAGCAAGGCACCGCCGATGCTATAGGTCCCTTTTGCCCCGGGCGCGACCCGAGTCCCCTCGGGGAAGACGATCAGCCAATACCCCTGCCCTAGACGTTCGGTGCCGGCGCGTAAGAGGTGCATGAGTTCACGCCTTGCTGCCGCGCGATCGATCGGGATGGGATCGAGACATGCGAGTGCCGGACCAAAGATCGGGATACGCAATAGCTCTTGCTTGAGTACCCAGCATTGTCTAGGTGGCAAAAGCGCCCGCAGCGCCAGGATCTCCCAGGCCGACTGATGCTTACAGAGCACGATCGCATTGTCGGCAGGGAGCCGCTCCAGGCCCTGTACCCGATAATCCAGATGGCACAGTCGCTTGAGCATCTGCAGATTGAAACGCGCCCAGGACTGGGCGAGGGCGAACTTGTGTCGGGTGAACACCAGGATCGCCAGGGCATAGACAATGCTCGAGCCGATCAACAGGAGCTGAAAGGCGAGGGAACGCAATAAGACGAGGGAACGCAATAAGAGCATCATGGGCTGATTCCAGCGATGAGCGCCTGGGCAGCGAGGGCGAGATCGGGATGGATGACAAGCCCCTCGCGCTCATCTGGGGAAAGGGCCTTGAGGGTGCGCTCACCCTTGCCCGAGCGCACCAGCCAGGGCTGGGCGCCGGCGGCGCGCGCTGCCTGGAGATCGCTCAGTGAATCACCGATATAGGGTATGCCCGCCAGGTCCACTCCAAAGCGCTTGGCGATCGCCAAGAGCAACCCTGGGCGCGGCTTGCGGCAGGGGCAATCGTCCTCTGGACCATGCGGACAAAAGGCGATCATCTCGATCCGCCCGCCATGGAGCTCTACCTGATCGCGCAGCCGCTGATGGATGGTGTTCAGGGCCTCGATGCCAAATAGACCGCGCGCCAGACCCGATTGATTGGTCGCCACCGCCACCCGAAACCCGGCATGGGTCAGGCGCGCGATCGCCTCGATGCTACCTGGGATCGGGACCCACTCCTCGGGTGACTTGATATAGTCATCCGCGTCCTGGTTGATCACCCCGTCGCGGTCGAGGATAACGAGCCGGCTGGTCATGTAGGTTCGGAGAGGGGGTTGGGTTGCGCGCGCTATCTGCACCCTACTGGAGCCTTGAGATATCGGCGACCTCAAGGAACAGATCCGCGAGCCCCTTGAGCAATCGCAAACGGTTGCGCCTCAGTTCTAGGCTCTCGGCCATGACTAAGACCTCATCGAAGAAGGCATCGACGTCCTCATGTAGCTCGGCCAGGGTCTCCAGGACGGCGACATAGTCGCGCGCCGCCACCAGGGGCGCGATCTGCGACTTGAGGGATTGGACCCGCTCGGCCAGGCGCTGCTCGGCGGTTTCCACAAACAGATCGAGATCGGGCTCGGCTTTATCGCTGTCTTGAGGATCGGCCTTGGCGAGGATGTTGCGGATGCGTTTATTGGCCTGGCTTAGGGCATCTGCGGCAGGCAACCGGCGGAACTGGGTCACGGCCAGGACCCGCCGATCCAGGTCCCAGGGGTTGGTCGCGCCCACTGCAAGCACCGCATCGACCGTATCCGCCGCTACCCCGCGCTCAGCATAAAGCCCCCTGAGTCGCTCTAAGAGATATTCCAGGACCGCGGTGCGCGTATCCTCGGCCAAGAGACCCGGGGGGAATCCCTCAGCGGCCCCATCGATCAATGCCCACAGGTCGAGGTCCAGTGGGGTCTCGATGAGGATGCGCAGCACCGCGATCGCTGCACGCCTTAGGCCATAGGGGTCCTTGGTGCCGGTCGGACGCAGGCCGATCCCGAAGATCCCTACCAAGGTATCCAGTCGGTCAGCAAGCGCAAGCGCCAATCCGCAGGGCCCTTTAGGCAGGGCATCGCCGGCGAAACGCGGGCGATAGTGCTCTTCGATCGCGGCGCTGACGCAAGGGTCCTCGCCCGAGCGCTCGGCATAATAGCGCCCCATGATCCCCTGAAGCTCAGGGAACTCATAGACCATGGCGCTCACCAGGTCGCACTTAGACAACAGTGCGGACCGCTCGGCGAGCGCCGGATCGACCCCCACCGCCGGCGCCAGCCGCCGCCCGAGGCGGGCGAGTCGCCGACACCGCTCGGCCTGGGTGCCGAGCCTGTCCTGAAAGACCGCCGACTCCAGACACGGGGCAAACGAGGCCAGGGGTTGCTTGAGGTCTTGTGCCCAAAAGAAGGCGGCATCCGCAAAACGCGGACGAATCACCCGCTCGTTGCCCTGGCGGATCTGATCTGGGTTGCGGCTTTGGAGATTGGCGATGGCGATGAAGCGCGCTTGCAAGCACCCCTGCGGGTCCTCAAGCGGGAAATAGCGCTGGTGGTGCTGCATGGTCGCGATCAGGACCTCAGGGGGAAGCTCGAGGAAGCGCTCATCGAACCGGCACAGGATCGCCTGCGGCCACTCGACCAGGGCGGTCACCTCATCGAGTAGCTCGGGGTCGATGCGCGCCCGAAGCCTCTCACCTACTGCCAGCGCCTCGACCTGTTCCCTGATCCAAGCGCGCCGCTTGGCAAAGGAAGGCTCGACGGACCCCTCGCGGCGCAGACGCTCCGGATACTCGGCGGCCTCGTTGAGACTGATGGGCTCGGGATGATGGAAGCGATGGCCGTAGGTCTTGGGTTCGGCGGCGATCCCCAGGACCTGGCCAGGGATGGGCTCAGGGCCCAGCATCAAACACACCCAATGCACCGGACGCACGAAGGATGCATCGCCATCCCCCCAGCGCATGCGCTTGGGGATCGGAAGCTCGGCAAGCGCCGTTTCGACCAGGGCAGGGATGAGCTCAGCGGTCGGGCGACCGGGGACGTACTGGCGATAGACGAACCAGGCACCCTTCGGCGTCTCCTCGCGGGCAAGCGCCTCGATCTCGACACCGCAGGAGCGGGCGAACCCCAGCAGGGCCTGGGTCGGGCGACCCTCGGTATCGAATGCTGCCTTGACCGCTGGGCCGCGACGAACGCTCTCCTGGTTCGGCTGGCGGGTCGCCAACTGACGCACCAAGAGGGCCAGGCGCCGCGGGGCCGCGAACGGCTCGATCTCGGCAAAGGAGAGTCCTTGTTCGGCAAGCTGGGCGCTTAGAGCATCGGCAAAGGCGTTGCTAAGGCCCAAAAGTGCGCGCGGGGGCAGCTCCTCGGTGCCGATCTCGACGAGTAAGTCAGCCGTTGCCATGGGATCCTCCTTGTGCGCGCAGCATGGGAAAGCCAAGCGCCTCGCGTTTGGCGTAATAGCATTGGGCGACGGCGCGCGCGAGCGCCCGCACCCCCAGGATGAAGCGCTGGCGCTCAGTGACCGAGAGTGCACCGCGGGCATCGAGCAGGTTGAAGGTATGCGAGGCCTTGAGGACCTGTTCATAGGCCGGCAGAGGCAACTCGCGGGCGATCAATTCATTGCACAGCCGCTCATAGGTAGCGAACGCAGCAAAAAGCGACTCGACATCGGCGAACTCGAAGTTATAGGCCGACTGCTCCACTTCGTTTTGGTGATAGACATCGCCATAGGTCACGGTGCCGAATGGCGAGCGGCTCCAGACGAGATCGAAGACGCTCTCCACCCCCTGGAGATATATGGCGATGCGCTCCAGCCCATAGGTGATCTCGCCGGTGACCGGGCGGCAGTCGAGACCGCCGACCTGCTGGAAATAGGTAAACTGTGTCACCTCCATGCCGTTGAGCCAGACCTCCCAGCCCAAGCCCCAGGCGCCGAGTGTAGGCGACTCCCAATTGTCCTCGACGAAGCGGATGTCATGGACCAAAGGATCGATCCCCAACGCCTTGAGCGAGCCGAGATAGCGCTCTTGAATGTCTGCAGGTGATGGCTTCAGCACCACCTGATATTGGTAATAGTGCTGGAGACGGTTGGGATTTTCGCCATAGCGCCCATCGGTCGGGCGGCGTGAGGGCTGGACATAGGCGCAATACCAGGGTTCGGGCCCGATGGCGCGCAAAAAGGTTGCCGGATGAAAGGTGCCGGCGCCGACCTCCATGTCCAGGGGCTGGACGATGACACAGCCCTGATCCGCCCAATAGCGCTCAAGGGCAAAGATCAGACCCTGAAAGGTCGAAAGGTCCTCGGGTTGACGGCTCAAGTCGGACTCCTCTGGGGGTTCGACGAAAATAACGTAGTATAAACCGCTTGTCCGATCTAGGGCAGGCAGCGATCGCCTTAAAATATCCAATTTGCATCCAAGATCCTGGCCCTTGAGCCGAAGATCAGCAACTGCTCGATGCCCGGATAACGGGCAAAGATCCCCTTTGCGATCGGCACGGATGCGCTCGCATAGAGCAGATGATACCCCTTTTGTTCTCGCCTAAGCTTGAGGAGCTTCTAAGACCAGTTCGTAGCAGAACTCAAACCTTTGGATCACCGCGTCGCGGATGAAGACGCTGGCTGTTCAAGGATCTT
The DNA here is from genome assembly GCF_011290485.1 of Caldichromatium japonicum. Taxonomy (GTDB): domain Bacteria; phylum Pseudomonadota; class Gammaproteobacteria; order Chromatiales; family Chromatiaceae; genus Thermochromatium; species Thermochromatium japonicum. Next base: position 2,953,287 of record NZ_CP048029.1, read on the forward strand.
TCGCTTTCCGACCAGGCGATACCAGGCAGTATACTGCGCACCCGTGGCCAGCCAATCAATCAAGCCAAACCGCATGAACGCCTTAAGCCGACGCCAGCATGCGATCGCGCATACCTCGGTCATCAGCGCGGTCATCAATCTTCTGCTTTCTGCCTTCAAGATCCTCATCGGGCTTATCGGTCATTCCCAGGCCCTGGTTGCTGATGGCATCCATTCGCTCTCTGATCTACTCTCGGACGCCCTGGTCTATATCGCCGGCCATCATGCCGCCCAGCAGCCCGATCAGGCCCATCCATACGGTCATGCCCGCTATGAGACCGTGGCCACCTTGTTTTTGGGGTTCCTGCTGCTGGCCGTGGCCCTGGGGATCGGCTGGGATGCGGTCTGGCGGTTGTTTGAGCCTTCGGCCCTCTGGCAGCCTGGTCCACTGGCGCTGGCGGCAGCGGTCATATCGATCGGGGTCAAGGAGTGGCTCTACTGGTGGACCCTGGGGTATGCCAAGCGGGTGGGGTCAGACCTCTTGCGCGCCAATGCCTGGCACCATCGCTCGGATGCCATCTCCTCGATCGTGGTCCTGATCGGGATCGGGGGCAGCATGGCGGGCCTGCCCTATCTCGATGCCATCGCTGCCTTCATCGTCGCCCTGATGATCGCCTATATCGCTTGGGAAATGGGTTGGGGGGCAGTCAAGGAGCTGGTCGATACTGGGGTGGAGTCCGATCATCTCGCTGAGATGCGCCGCACCATCTGCTCGGTCGGCGGGGTACGCGATATCCACATGCTGCGCACGCGGCGGCTCGGCGGCCAGGTGCTCGCCGATGTCCATGTCCTGGTCGATCCCGAGATCAGCGTCTCGGAGGGACATTTGATCAGCGTCCTAGTCGAACAGCGTCTCAAACGGGAGTTGGAGGTCAGCGATATCACGGTGCACATTGATCCCGAGGACGATCAAGATCGACCCTCTGGCTCCCTACCGCCGCTGCGCGCCGATGTCTTGGCGCGCCTGGATGAGCTCTGGTCAGGGATTCCGCAGGCCAAAGAACGCGAGCGCCTATTACTGCATTATCTCAACGGGCGCATCCAGGTCGAGGTCTTTTTTCCATTCGCCACCTGCCGGCAGACTGGCTTTGATCCGGAATGGTTGCGCGCTCGCCTAGCCGAGGCACTGCATGCCGATCCGGTGTTCAGCGGTCTGCGGGTCTATTTCGGCTAGAATATGCACCTGATTGGTGCAAGAGCGAGCGATATTCTCCAATATGGTGCGGTCGCGGGTATCAACCCGGTTGAGCAGGGGCGCCCTCTCCCTAGCCAGTCGGGATGTCATCCGGGTCAACAACAACTACAGAAATTGAGTGTTGGCAGGGGCGATTACCTCCAGATGAAGGATTGACCCGCGCACGAGGTCCATTCATGGCGAATTGGTCCAATCCTTGCCTATGTCACGCGAGCCACTGCGCCGGGCGAGATGCAGTGACGGTTCCACCCAGGTGTCGCGGGTCGGCGGGAAGCGGGCCGGCGCGCCAAGCGCATTTACATCCTTATCACGGAGGCAGATTCGATGACCGATGTCATAAAGATGATCAAAGAAAACGAGGTGAAGTTCGTCGATTTCCGCTTCACCGATACCCGGGGCAAGGAGCAGCACGTCTCGGTGCCCGCCAGCACCATCACTGAGGACATCTTCCGTGACGGTAAGATGTTCGATGGCTCGTCGATCGCCGGCTGGAAGGGCATCGAATCCTCCGACATGGTGCTCATGCCTGAGGCCGAAACGGCGGTCATGGACCCCTTCGCTGACGAGCCAACCCTGATCCTGCGCTGCGATGTGCTCGAGCCCGATACCATGCAGGGCTATGAGCGCGACCCCCGCTCGGTCGCCAAGCGCGCCGAGGCCTATCTCAAATCCACCGGTATTGCAGACGCCGCATTCTTCGGCCCCGAGCCCGAGTTCTTCATCTTCGATGATGTGCGCTGGGGCGCCGATATGAGCGGATCGTTCTATAAGGTCGATTCAGAAGAGGCCCAATGGAACTCCGAAAAGGTCTTCCCTGACGGCAATATGGGCCATCGCCCGAGCGTCAAGGGTGGGTATTTCCCGGTCCCGCCGGTCGATTCGCTCAATGACATCCGCGCTGCCATGTGCTTGAGCTTGGAGGAGATGGGCGTACCGGTCGAGGTCCATCATCACGAGGTGGCGACCGCCGGTCAATGCGAGATCGGTACCAAGTTTGCTACGCTGGTCAAGCGTGCTGACTGGACCCAGATCCTCAAGTATGTGGTACAAAACGTCGCCCACGCCTATGGCAAGACGGCGACCTTTATGCCCAAGCCCCTGGTCGGCGACAACGGCAATGGCATGCACGTCCATCAGTCGTTGTCCAAGGACGGGCAAAACCTGTTTGCCGGCGACAAGTATGGCGGTCTATCCGAGCTGGCGCTCTATTACATCGGTGGGATTATCAAACATGCCCGCGCCCTTAATGCCATCACCAATGCCTCGACCAATTCTTACAAGCGCCTGGTGCCGGGCTTCGAGGCGCCGGTGATGCTCGCCTATTCGGCGCGCAACCGTTCGGCCTCGATCCGCATCCCGCATGTCTCGAGCCCCAAGGCACGGCGTATCGAGGTGCGTTTCCCCGATTCGACTGGCAATCCCTATCTCGCCTTTACCGCCATGATGATGGCCGGTCTGGATGGCATCCAGAACAAGATCCATCCGGGTGATCCCATGGATAAGGATCTTTATGACCTGCCGCCTGAAGAGGCCAAGTCGATCCCCACGGTTTGTCATTCGCTCGACATGGCGCTTGAGTATCTCGACAAGGACCGCGATTTTCTCAAGGCCGGCGGCGTCTTCACCGATGACCTGATCGATGCCTATATCGAGCTCAAGATGAAGGAGGTCACGCGCCTGCGCATGACCACCCATCCAGTTGAGTTCGATATGTACTACAGTCTCTAAGGCACAGGGCGCATAGCCCCCCTCGCGGAGGGGCAGAGGATCTGGGCCTCTCCGAGGCCCAAGGTTCTCCAGGCATGCTGCGCTCGCTGGGGAACAGGGCAAAGGGCCGATCTCCAATCCCTTGGCCGAGCCGAATCTCACTGTCAGCGAGAGGTAAAACAAGCACCCTGTTGCCTGGTTCAACCCGAGACTGCCTAGCGGATGTGATCATGACCAGATGCCTGTTTCTCTTGTCGCTGTTCATTCCCCTCTCCGTCCAGGCCGAGATCTATCGCTGGGTCGATGCCGAGGGACGAGTGCACTTCTCCGACCAGCGTATCCCCAGCGCCGAAAGGCTCGATATCCAGAGCGGCAGGCAGATCCAGCCGCCGCCAGCGCCGGGCCCCAACTCGCCGGATGAACACTATCCGGGTCCCTATAGTCAGGTCGCGCTCTTGACGCCGACCAGCGATCAGACCCTAAGCGATCCCGCTCAGGGGGTAGCGGTAAGCCTGTATCTGGAACCTGCGCTCGTCGAGGGACATCAACTGCGCCTCATGATCGATAACAGGGTCATGGTGCTCGATCGCAATCAGACCCAATTGCGCTTGAAAGGACTTGAGGCGGGTCGCCATCGGCTCCAGATTCAGGTTTGGGGTCCAGACGACCGGATCGTCGCCCAATCCGCCTCCCGCATCTTTGAGCTGAAACTGCCCAGCGCGCCTGGCGAGTTGCCTTGATCTAGCATTCTTCTTGCTGTTCACCCCGCAAGGTCCTAGGGTGTATTCTCAATCAAGTCAATCAGGCGATGGTGCAAGCCAGATAAACGAACGACAGGGAAGGCGAGGCGAGCTTGTCGTAGCGCGTGGCGATGCGTCTGAATTGCTGGATGCGACAGAAGAAGCGCTTGATCAGATTGCGGTTTTTGTAGAGATGCCGGTTGAACGAGCGCGGATTGAGTCGGTTGGAGCGTGGGGGATGACCGCCTGGCTGCCCTGTGCGGTCACCGTTTCGACAAGGGCATCCGAGTCGTAACCCTTGTCGGCAATGACGCACTCGGTCGGTTGGTCCTGGATCAACGCCGCGGCCTGCTCGATGTCGGCGACCTGCCCTGCCGAGAGAATGACGCGCAGCGGATTGCCCAAGGCATCCACCGCAACGTGCAGTTTGGTCGTCAACCCGCCCCGCAAGCGACCGATTTCCTGTTGGCCCGCTTTTTTGGGGCGCCAGCAGAATGTGAGTGGGCGCGCACGATGGTCGAGTCGATGAACAGATGCTCCATGTCGGCATCGCCTTGCAGTGCGGCGGCCACGCGCTCCCAAACACCTTTCTCGCGCCAGCGCGAGAAACGCACATATGTCCGGTGCCAGTGGCCCAGCTCGGCTGGCAAATCGCGCCACAGACAGCCGGTGCGCATGATCCAGAGCACGGCTTCGACAACGCGCCGGTTGTCCCTCGCTGTGCAACCCGGATCGCTCTTCTTCCCCGGTAACAGCTGCTCAATGCGTGCCCACCGCTCATCTCATAACATCTTCCGCTCCATCCTGACTCCTGCGCAAAAGTCAGGATATGACCAGACTTCACCCACTGTGAACAGCCCCTCGCCATGTCAGTGACTGTGAACGATTTATGCAACCTCGCTTGCATATGACATAGCACTATGCGCACGATTGAGAAGAGGACCTAGAGACCGTGCCATTCCAAAGGCACATACCCCGAGGTGCAGTCTGGCGGGCACAGGAGGGAAGAACCTCGCATCATGGCCATTGCGACATCCCCAGGCATTGAGCGCCGTATCCTGGACCATCTCAACACCGCGGTCTTGCTCTTCGATGCCAGATTGCATCTCGTCTATCTCAACCCGGCGGCCGAGGTTTTATTCGAGCTCAGCGCCCGTCATCTGCTCGGTCAACAGGCGGAGCGACTCCTGCCCTGCACGGACCCTAGGGTCAAAGAGCGTCTGCGGGTGGCGCTGAGCTCAGGCCATCCATTCACCGAGCGCGAGCTCCCGATCCTGATCGGCGAGGGGCGCCCCAAGACGGTGAATTGCACAGTCCTGCCTTTGCACCATTTTGATGCAGACGCCGAGGTCTTGGTCGAGCTCACCCAGGTCGATCGGCAATTACGGATTAGCCGCGAGGAACAGATCCTCGCCCAGCATCAGGCAATCCAGGCCCTGCTGCGGGGCTTGGCCCATGAGGTCAAAAACCCGCTCGGCGGGCTGCGCGGGGCGGCTCAGCTCTTAGAACGGGAATTGAATGATACGGCGCTGCGCGAATATACCCGGATCATCATCGATGAGGCCGATCGTCTCCAGGCCCTGGTCGATCGCCTGATCGGACCTTATCGCCGCTTGAGACGCGCGCCGGTGAATATCCATCATGTCCTTGAGCACGTCTGCGGTCTGATCCAAGCCGAATCGCCGGGTGGTCCCCAGATCCAGCGCGACTATGACCCTAGTATCCCAGATTTCTTGGCCGACCAGGACCGGCTGATCCAGGCCATACTCAACCTCGCCCGCAATGCAGCTATTGCCGCTGGGCCTGGGGGGCTGCTGCAGTTGAAGACTCGGGTTAGGCATCAATTCACGATCGGTGGGCGGCGACACCGGTTGATCCTCGAGGTCCAGGTGCGTGATAACGGGCCAGGTATCCCCGAGGAGATCCGCGATCGGATCTTTTATCCCATGGTCTCGGGGCGGCCGGACGGCACGGGTCTCGGATTATCGATCGCCCAGGAAATGATCAACCAACACGGTGGATTGATCGAGTATGAGAGCCGTCCAGGCGATACGGTCTTCTATGTCTATCTACCGCTGGAGCCAAATCCATGACACGCGCGCCCTGCGTCTGGGTCATCGATGACGACCGCTCGATCCGCTGGGTCTTGGAGCGGGCGCTGCGCAAGGCCGGTATGGAGGTAACCTGTTTCGTTGACGGGGTCGGTGTGATGGGCGCCTTGGAGCGCAACCGTCCCGATGTCATCCTCACCGATATCCGCATGCCAGGGATCGACGGTCTAGAGCTATTGCGCCAGGTCACCAGTCGTCATCCCCATTTGCCGGTGATCATCATGACCGCCCATACGGATCTCGAGAGCGCGGTCTCGGCCTTTCAGGACGGTGCCTTTGAATATCTGCCCAAGCCGTTCGACATCGACGAGGCGATCAGCCAGATCAACCGCGCCTGCCGGCGTGGGCGAGCGGAGCAGCCTGAGGAAACGATCAGCGCGACCGCACCCGAGTTGGTCGGTGAGGCGCCGGCTATGCAGGAGGTTTTTCGCGCCATCGGGCGTCTGGCACGGTCCCATGTGACGGTGCTCATCAACGGTGAGTCCGGCACCGGCAAAGAACTGGTTGCTCGTGCCCTGCATCGTCACAGCCCCAGACGCGATCACCCTTTCATCGCCCTCAACATGGCGGCGATCCCGCGCGACCTCTTGGAATCAGAGCTCTTCGGGCATGAGCGCGGCGCCTTTACCGGTGCCCAGTCCAAGCGCGAGGGGCGGTTTGAGCAGGCCGACGGCGGCACCCTGTTTCTCGACGAGATCGGCGACATGCCGCCCGAGCTCCAGACTCGGCTTTTGCGGGTGCTTGCGACCGGCGAGTTCTACCGGGTCGGCGGTCTGGCGCCGGTACGGGTGGATGTCCGGATCATCGCCGCAACCCATCAAGACCTCGAACAGCTCGTCCGCCAGGGCCGGTTTCGTGAGGATCTCTTCCACCGGCTCAATGTGATCCGCATCCGCCTGCCGCCCCTGCGCGAGCGGCGCGAGGACATCCCCTTGTTGATGCGCCATTTCTTGGCCCAGGCCGCGCGCGAACTGGATTGTGAGCCTAAGACCCTCAGCCCAGAGGCCATCAAGCATCTCAAACACTTCGACTGGCCAGGCAATGTCCGGCAATTGGAAAATACCGCCCGTTGGCTAACGGTCATGGCTGCGGGCAAGTATATCCACGCCGATGACCTGCCGCCCGAAATCCAGGGCACGTCGGTTGAACCGACAGCCGATGCCACCGCTTGGGAACAGGCACTGCGGCGGTGGGCACAGCAGCGGCTACTGGAGGGCGGCGCAGCCCTGCTCGATGACGCCTTGCCGCTGTTTGAGCGCACCCTGATCCAGGTAGCCCTAGAGCAGACCGGTGGGCGAAGGCAGGAGGCCGCGCGTCTGCTGGGTTGGGGGCGCAATACCCTGACCCGCAAGCTCAAGGAATTGCACCTGGACGATTCGGCATCAGCAGATGATGCCTAACTCTTATTGATAAGAAACACATGCTTTTGAAATTGAGTGAGCTGTCCTGATGTCGTGGGCATGGAAAGACGAGACATGAGATTGCTGTCGTTTGCGGCGCGCGAAGAGCGGCGGCGTGGCTGGAGGTATGAAGCGATAGGCGCGCAGAGGGGATTGTTGGGCGCAGGGGTGTTCGACATCTGCAAAGGCTATGGGCGCGAAGGGGCCCAAGGACAAGCGGGGTGGGTGCAAGGTGGGTGAGAAGCGGGCGCTGTTGGCGGAGCAGGACGCCCAGATACGCAAGCTCATGTGCGACGGGACACCGGATCAGCTGAAGCTGCCGTTTGCGCTGTGGAGCCGGCAGGCGGTGCGGCAGTTGATCCTCGGCTGTTTTGGCATCGAGCTCAGGCCGCAGGGGGAGGGCAAGTACATGGTGCGCTGGGGATTGACGCCCCAGAAACCGATTCGGCGCGCCTATGAGCAAAGCCCGCAGGTGGGCAAGACGCCCGAGATTCGCATCACGCACCGTCGCGAAGGCCTGTCGGTGATCTCGACGCTGACCAACCGCGGCAAGGTGCCTTGGAAGGCGTTCGCGGGGGCGATGAACGCCGACATCCTGATCGACTTCATGAAGCGGCTGGTCAAGGACGCCAGGGGCAAGAAGATCTTCCTCATCCTCGACAACCTGCGCGTGCATCACACCAAGCCGGTCAAGGCCTGGCTGGCTGCATGCGCCAATCAAATCGAGGCCTCCTCCCTCCCCCCCTACAGCCCAGCACTGAACCCCAACGAGATGCTCAAGGCCACCATCACCGCGCAGGCGCCCTCCCGCGCCAAGGGCGATCTGAAGAAGGCGACCGTCAGCCACCTGCGCCGCCTTCTCAATTCCCCCCAACGCATCATGCGCTACTTCCAGCATCCCAAGCTCCATGATGCCGCGTAATACAAGTTCATTGGTTTCGGATCAATAAAAAGAAGCTCTGACAGCCTTGGTCATTTGCTCTCAAAAGCGGAGGACTCCAGATGGACAGCACCAGCATTGAGCTCAAGGGCTCGGAGATCGAGGAGATCGCTCTCGCAGGCGATATCCTCGAGATCCGTTTCGCCCGCGCCTATCTCATCAAGACCATGACGGGATCGATCGAGCGCACACGTTGGTGGCAGGCCGGATCGCTCATCATTGAAGACGCCGAGGTCCCGGAACGCCCGCCCGAGGGCCCATTGGTCTGCGCCGGCGGCGACCTCGAGGCCAACATCTATGTCTATCGCGACATGATCCCTCTACCCTTCGCCGACCGCGGCGCGATCCGCTGCGAGCTCAGATTCGAGGGGACGCTGTCTCGGCTATGCGCCACGGGCAGGGACGCGCGGCTTGAGATGCGCGATGTGCCCAAATACATCGAGCATCTGCGCCCAGGCTGACCCCAGGAAGCGGCGGGCACGGCGCCCGCTGCACCTCAGCGGTTGCGGATCAGGGTCCCGACCCCCGAGTCAGTGAACAGATCCAGCAACACGGCATGTTCGACCCGCCCGTCGATGATATGGGCGGTCTTGACCCCAGATTGCACTGCCTCGAGCGCACAGCGGACCTTGGGTAACATGCCGCCGTGGATCACCCCTGACTTGATCAAGGCGTGAACGCGCGCGACATCGATCTCTGGGATCAAGCGACCCTCGGCATCGAGCAGACCCTCGGTATTGGTCAAAAGCAAGAGCTTTTCGGCCTTGAGGACCTCTGCCAGTTTGCCCGCGACCAGGTCGGCGTTGATGTTGTAGGAAAAGCCATCGGCCCCCATCCCGATCGGGGCGATCACCGGGATGAAATTGCCCTGTACCAGCATGTGCACGATCGCAGGATCGATGCTCTCGACCTCGCCGACATGCCCCAGATCGATGATCTCGGGCTCCTGGAGCTCGGGCGCATCCCGTTTGATCAAGAGCTTGCGCGCGCGGATGAGATCCCCGTCCTTGCCGGTCAGTCCCACTGCCGGTCCGCCGTGCCGGTTGATCAGATTGACGATCTCTTTATTGACCAAGCCGCCTAGGACCATCTCGACGACGTCCATGGTCTCGGCGTCGGTCACCCGCATCCCTTGGACGAACTCACTCGCCTTGCCGAGCCGATTCAAGAGCGAGCCGATCTGGGGGCCACCGCCGTGGACGATCACTGGGTTGATGCCGACGAGCTTCATCAACACGATGTCGCGGGCGAAGGATGCCTTGAGCCGCTCATCGGTCATGGCGTTGCCGCCGTATTTGATCACCAGGGTCTTGCCCTGGAAGCGGCGGATATAGGGCAGGGCCTCGATCAGGACATGGGCGACGGTATGGGCGCGCTCGGTGGAAAGTGACATCTCGGGTTGACCTAGGTCGCTGAAAGGGAAGATTTCAAAGGATAATGCCTAACGCCGAGCGGGAGGCAAGTGGAGGGCTGGAAGGTGCCGTGATTCCGGCGCAATCCGGAATCCGGTCGATCCATCAGACACCCGCCTGCCGGTGTGCCCGATCAAAAAGCATATCCCTCATCCGGCTTGAAGCGACGGGGGAGGTACTCGCCTCAACCGCCCGCATGCGCCCGATAGCGCTCGGCGATGAGGAGTGCCAACTCGCGCGCCAGTCTGTGTTTGTCCATCAGCGGCAACTCCTTGCGCCCACCGCGCCAGAGCACGGTCAGTGCATTCTCGGCGCGCTCGAATCCCCCGACGAGTCCCCCGACCTGATTGGCCGCGATGAGATCAACCCCCTTGCGTTCGAGCTTGTCGCGGGCATAGTCCTCGAGATGATCGGTCTCGGCGGCGAAACCGACGGTGAAGGGCGCAGGGCGCCTGGCCGCGACCTCGGCGAGGATGTCTGGGTTGCGCACAAGCTCGACGGTCAATGCCTCGGTCTCCTTTTTGATCTTGGTCGGCGCAGGAGCCGCAGGCCGGTAATCGGTGACCGCAGCGGTCGCAACAAAGAGATCGCACTCGGCGACCCGCGCCATCACCGCCTTATACATCTCCAAGGCGGTCTCAATCTGGACATGCTTGGTCACACAAGGCAGGGGTAAGAGGGTGGGGCCAGCAATGAGGGTCACCATCGCCCCGAGCTCTTCTAATGCCTCGGCCAGGGCAAACCCCATGCGACCCGAGCTGCGGTTGCCGATGAAGCGCACGGGGTCCAAGGGCTCGCGCGTGGGCCCCGCGGTGACCAGTGCCCGCACGCCGGCAAGCAGACCAGGCAAGACAGTGCAGATCTCCTCGACGATCTCTGCAGGCTCCAGCATCCGCCCGGGCCCTTGCTCGCCGCAGGCCTGATCGCCCTCGGCAGGCCCAAGGATCCTGACCCCACGCCCGCGCAGGGTGGCAATATTCTGCTGGGTGGCGGGGTGATACCACATCGCCTGGTTCATGGCCGGCGCAAGATACAAGGGTGACCGACTGGCCAGGGCCACGGTCGTCAATAGGTCATTGGCCAGCCCCACTGACAGACGGCCGATGATGTCTGCGGTCGCCGGTGCGATCAGGAGTCGGTCTGCCCAGCGTGCAAGCTCGATATGATCCATCCCGACCTCGGCAAGCGGGTCCAAGAGCTCGACGCGCACCGGATGGCCCGAGAGCGCTTGAAAGGTCAGGGGCGTGACGAATGCCGCCGCCGCTTTGGTCATGATCACCCGCACATCGGCGTCGCGTTCCTTAAGCCTGCGCACCAGATCGACGGATTTATAGGCCGCGATGCTGCCGCCGATACCCAAGAGGATCTTGAGCCCATATGGGGATTGGGCCATAACGCCTCGCTGATAGTCTGTCTTTATCCTGTCCAGAGGTTAGCATGCCGCGGTCACGCTCTCGACCTGCACGCCCTCGAGGGATGGACGACCGGGTACAAAAGCGGCTCTAATCGCGGACGGTTTGACCGTCTCACAGAAGGACCGCGGCGATGTCGATCCGCGACTGGCCAGAGGGTGAGCGCCCGCGCGAAAAGCTGATGCGGCTCGGGGCCGGGGCCCTGTCAGACGCCGAGCTCTTGGCCATCTTTCTGCGCACCGGAGTGCGCGGTAGAAACGCCGTCGAGCTGGCGCGCGATCTCCTTGCCGAGTTTGAGGGCTTCAGCCAACTCCTGACCGCCGATCCCAAGCGTCTGTGCGCCGCCAAGGGGCTTGGGATGGCCAAATATACCCAGCTCCAGGCCGCCTTGGAATTGAGCCGCAGGTATCTCTTGACGGCTTTAAGCGAGCGCGATGTCCTCACCAATCCCGATGCTACGCGCGATTATCTGAAACTTAGGCTTTATGGCAGCCCACACGAGGTCTTTGCTTGTTTGTTTCTCGACAACCGCCACCGTGTGATCCGCTATGAGGAGCTCTTTCGCGGGACCATCGATGGGGCCAGCGTCCATCCGCGCGAGGTAGTGCGTCGGGTGATCGAGACCAATGCCGCGGCGGTGATCCTTGCCCACAATCATCCCTCCGGTATGGCCGAACCCAGCGAGGCGGATCTGGCCATCACCCGCAGGCTCAAAGAGGCACTCGCACTGATCGATGTCCGCGTTCTGGATCACATCATCGTCGGCGATGGGCGGGGGACCTCGTTTGCCGAGCGGGGATTGCTGTAAAAACACCTGCCCCACCCGCCTGGGCACATCGGTTGACGCAGGGCGGGTCGCTCAATCCTTGCTGGTGGCTGTGCTGTCGAGATAGTGCAATACCGCTTTGTGGATCGCCCGCCCCTTGAAGATAAACTGCCAGCGAGCGCCGCCAAGCTGACGCCACAAACGGGCAGCCCGCACCGCGGCCAACAAGAGGGCGCGGATGCGGTCTTGATTGCGCGGGTCGCGCAGATGTTGGGGATCGCCGTGGACCAGGATGCGCGGTTCGAGCCGGCTGAGGGTCTGGGTATAAAGCCTGGCAAGCTGGCCGATCAGTTCGGGATCGAGCAGATCTCTTCCCTGGGGGTCGATAGCTAAGATGCCTTCGCGGATGATCTGTTGCAAGTCCTGACGCGCGTCGAGCTTGCGTTCGAGCTTGACGACCTGTACCACATAGCGGGCGAGCTCCAGATCAAACCGTCCGGTCAGATGGGCGACGAGCAGGCGCGCCCCGGGTACAACAGCCCCCCCCTCGCCAAACACCGCATCGACATCCGGCGCTTCGATCTGAAACAGGCTATACAGACAGGGCCGCATCAGCTCGGGATCAGCAGTGCCCTCGCGCGCACAGGCAATGACGCCTTGGATGGCTTGATAGAGACCCGCGAGCGCAATGGCCCGCTCATAATCGGTATGCGGCATGGCTCTCGATCGCTCTTAAAGATGCAAGATGCATTGACTCGTTATGTTATTGATCCGAAACCAATGAACTTGTATTACGCGGCATCATGGAGCTTGGGATGCTGGAAGTAGCGCATGATGCGTTGGGGGGAATTGAGAAGGCGGCGCAGGTGGCTGACGGTCGCCTTCTTCAGATCGCCCTTGGCGCGGGAGGGCGCCTGCGCGGTGATGGTGGCCTTGAGCATCTCGTTGGGGTTCAGTGCTGGGCTGTAGGGGGGGAGGGAGGAGGCCTCGATTTGATTGGCGCATGCAGCCAGCCAGGCCTTGACCGGCTTGGTGTGATGCACGCGCAGGTTGTCGAGGATGAGGAAGATCTTCTTGCCCCTGGCGTCCTTGACCAGCCGCTTCATGAAGTCGATCAGGATGTCGGCGTTCATCGCCCCCGCGAACGCCTTCCAAGGCACCTTGCCGCGGTTGGTCAGCGTCGAGATCACCGACAGGCCTTCGCGACGGTGCGTGATGCGAATCTCGGGCGTCTTGCCCACCTGCGGGCTTTGCTCATAGGCGCGCCGAATCGGTTTCTGGGGCGTCAATCCCCAGCGCACCATGTACTTGCCCTCCCCCTGCGGCCTGAGCTCGATGCCAAAACAGCCGAGGATCAACTGCCGCACCGCCTGCCGGCTCCACAGCGCAAACGGCAGCTTCAGCTGATCCGGTGTCCCGTCGCACATGAGCTTGCGTATCTGGGCGTCCTGCTCCGCCAACAGCGCCCGCTTCTCACCCACCTTGCACCCACCCCGCTTGCCCTTGGGCCCCTTCGCGCCCATAGCCTTTGCAGATGTCGAACACCCCTGCGCCCAACAATCCCCTCTGCGCGCCTATCGCTTCATACCTCCAGCCACGCCGCCGCTCTTCGCGCGCCGCAAACGACAGCAATCTCATGTCTCGTCTTTCCATGCCCACGACATCTGGACAGCTCACTCAATTTCAAAAGCATGTGTTTCTTATCAATATCAGTCTAACCGCAACCCGCGCTCAATGATCGCCCCACCGAGACAGCGCGTCCCCTGATAGAACACGATCGACTGACCTGGGGTCACCGCCCGCTGGGGTCGAGCAAAGCGCACCTGGCAGATCGAGGCATCGCAGGCGATCAGCTCACAAGGCTGCAACGGCTGGCGATGGCGCAGACGGGCAAGACAGCGCAGTGGTACGGACGGCGGCTGACCGCTGATCCAATGCAGGTTGCTCGCCTCAAGGAGGTGTGACAAGAGCAGGGGATGATCCTGTCCCTGGACCACAATCAGGCGGTTATGGACGGGGTCCTTGGCAGCGACATACCAGGGCGCCTCCTGTTGGCCCCGGACCCCGCCGATGCCAAGCCCCTGGCGCTGACCAATGGTGTAATGGGCGAGCCCCTGATGTTCGCCAAGCCATATCCCTTCGGGGGTCTCGATCGCCCCGGGCTCGGAGGGCAGATAACGCGCGAGAAACTCGGCAAATCGCCGCTCGCCGATGAAACAGATACCTGTGCTGTCCTTTTTCGCGGCATTGGGCAGATCAAGCCGTTGGGCAAGCGCCCGCACCTCGGGTTTGGTGAGGTCCGCCAGTGGAAAACAGGCGTGTGCAAGCTGACCCTGATCGAGGCGGTGCAAAAAATAGGTCTGATCCTTACCCTCATCCCGAGCGCGATGGAGCTCATAGCCCTCTTCACCCACGACCAGCCGCGCATAATGGCCGGTGGCGATGGCCTGGGCCCCGAGCGCCAAGGCATAGTCCAGGAAGGCGGCGAACTTGATCTCCGAGTTACAAAGTACATCGGGGTTGGGGGTGCGCAGCGCCCGATATTCGCGCAAAAAATAGGCGAAGACCCTATCCCAGTATTCGGCGGCGAAATTGACCGTATGGAGCTCGATCCCCAGCCGCTCGGCAACCGCGCGCGCGTCGGCGAGATCTGCAGCCGCTGCACAATAGCCTGGCCGGTCGTCCTCCTCCCAGTTCTTCATGAACACAGCCTCGACCCGCTGGCCGGATTCGATGAGCCGATAAGCAGCGATCGCCGAATCGACGCCGCCGGAAAGCCCGACGATGATCTTATGTTGGTGAGGTGTCTTCATGATGACAGGATAGAACGCGAACCTAGAGGGCAAATCCCACCCCATCGCGGACATGGCGGGACAAGACCATCATCTAGCATGGGCGTTTCACATACAATGGCCATCTTGCCAGGCTGGACGGACCATACAGACGATAAGGTTTGCGTGTTGATCTGTTTCAGTCAGGAGGTAAGTGAGTATGAACGCGATCGAGCTGGAGAGGCCAATCCATCGTTTTAGCTGCAAACAGTTTCACCGCCTGACTGAAGTCGGGGCCCTTGCCAAAGGGGAGCGGGTCGAGCTGATCGACGGAACACCGCAAAAGATGAGCCCGATGGGACCTCAGCAGCGCGGGGCGACCGATTGCCTGGCGATGTGCTTGACGCCACCCGTAGTGGGGCGCGCCATCCTCAGCGTCCGAGGGCCGCTGGTGTTCGATGAATACACCGAGGCCTATCCCGACCTGCGTGCCGATTCGTATGCCCGATCCCACCCCGGACCCCAAAACCTCTTACTCCTGGTCGAGATCATGGATCACAGCCAGCACCTCGATCTCGGGCCCAAGCTTACCCGCTATGCGGACGCGGGGACTGCCCGCTCTTGGGTCTTGGACCTCAGCAGACACACACTCTACGACCACCGCGATCCGGACCCCGCTGCTAGCTGCTATCGCACGCTTCGGGCGGCGCAGGCTGAGAGCTTGGCTATCCAGATCGCTGGGGCGGAGATCCAACCGGCGGTCGCAGAGTGCTTCCCCGGCTGAGCCCCCTCGCCCCAGGGACTAGCGCTCGCATGCAACATCCCCGCGTCTCGATCCTGATGTATCACCAGGTCGGCGAGTTTAGGCCGATGAGGAAGCATCGCGCCAATTATTGCGACCATCGGCGTTTCTCCGCGCAGATGGAGCTGGTAGCGCGTTTTTATCAGGTGATCGATCTAGAAACGGCGCTCGCCGGGCTTTACGGTCAGCAGCCGCTCCCCCGACGCGCCCTGGTCCTGACCTTCGACGATGCCTATGAGAACTTCGCCGAGCATGCCTGGCCGGTCTTGGAGCGCCATCGGCTTCCTGCCATCGTCTATGCGATCAGCGGCTATCTCGGGCGGCGCGCCGAGTGGTTCGCCAAGGACCCAGGGCGCCCGATCCCTCGCCTCTTGAGCGGCGCGCGTCTGCGCGAGCTCCATGCCGCGGGAATGATGATCGGCTCGCATACGGTCGATCATTTAAGGCTTGCTGAGCTCTCGCCCAAGCAACAGCGCAAACAGCTTGCAGACAGCCGCGCCGCACTCGAAGACCTGCTCGGCGCGCCCGTGGTACATCTTTGCTATCCGTTCGGCAGTTTTAACGCGGTGACCCTTGAGCTTGCCCCTGAGTGCGGCTATCAGAGCGCCGTCACCTGTCTGCGCGGTGCAGCAACACCCCAGGATCACCCCCTGGCCCTGCCGCGCAAGGCGATCTCCTTTGGCGATAGCCTATTGGGCTATGTCTGGAAACTGAGCCTCAAACATGCCCCCAAACCCGAGCTTACAACCTGGCGCCGCCCCTGAGCCCTTCCCCGATTTCAGACAGGCCCGCGTCCTGGTCGTCGGCGACCTCATGCTCGATCGCTATTGGAGTGGCGAGACCTGTCGCATCTCGCCCGAGGCGCCAGTACCGGTGGTACGGGTAGCATCTGCCGAGGATCGTCCGGGCGGGGCGGCCAATGTAGCCCTGAACCTCGCGCGTCTCGGGGCAAGGACAGCGCTTGCCGGCGTCATCGGGACGGATGATGCGGGGGCGGCCTTGGAAGGGCAGCTCCAGGCCCAGGGGATCGCGCTGGGTCTTGTGCGCCGACCCGGGGTCCCGACCATCACCAAGCTACGGGTGCTGAGCCGCCACCAGCAGCTCATCCGCTTGGATTTTGAGCAATCGCTCGCCCCCGAGGGCGCAGATCCCCTGCCGGACCTCATCGCCCACCTGCTGACCGAGTATGACCTCTTGGTGCTCTCGGACTACGCCAAGGGGACGCTTGCCGACCCCAGACCCCTCATTGCCCTGGCCCGCGCCCAGGGCAAGCCCGTCCTGGTCGATCCCAAGGGGCGCGACTTTGCGCGCTATCGCGGCGCTTTGTTGCTCACCCCCAATCGCGCCGAACTCGAGGCGGTGGTTGGGCCCTGTCCGGACGATGCGAGGCTGCGCGAGCGCGCCGAGGCCCTGCGCCTTGAGCTCGGTCTGGAGGCGCTCGTTGTCACCCTCGGCGAACGGGGGATGATCTTGGTGCACGCGGGCAAGACCCTGCACCTGCCGACCCGCGCGCGCGAGGTCTATGACGTCACCGGCGCCGGTGACACGGTGATCGCGGTCTTGGCCGCGTCCTTGGGCGCAGGTGTGGGCCTTGCCGACGCCTGTGCCCTGGCCAATTGTGCAGCCGGACTGGTGGTCGGCAAGCTGGGCACCGCAAGCCTCAGCGTCCTTGAGCTCGAACGCGCTTACCGCGGGGCCGTTTGGCAACCGATCCTGGATCGCGAGTCTTTGCTGGCGGCGGTCGCGGCGGCGCGCGCCGCCGGCGAGCGGATCGTGATGACCAATGGCTGTTTCGACATCCTGCACGATGGACATGTCACCTACCTCCAGGCAGCCAAGCGCCTAGGCGACCGGCTGATCGTGGCGGTCAACGACGATGACTCGGTACGTCGGCTCAAGGGCCCAGGCCGACCGGTTAACACCCTCGAACAACGCATGGCGGTCCTCGCCGGACTCGCCGCCGTCGATTGGGTCTCTCCATTTAGCGAAGACACCCCGGAGGACCTGATCCTTGCGGTGCGCCCGGATATCCTGGTCAAGGGCGGCGACTATCGGATCGAAGAGATCGCCGGCGCCGAGTTTGTCATCGCCCAGGGCGGCGAGGTGCGGATCATCGATCTCGTGCCTGGACGGTCGACGAGCGGGATCATCCGCGCCCTGCGCGATTCCTAAAGGAGAGACCTTTTCATGCCTTCCAACACCCTCACCCTCATCCTCGCCTACGACCGCGGTCAGGGGCTCGAGGCCCTGACCCGCGAGCGCACCAAGGCGGCAGTGCCGTTCGGCAGTAAGTATCGGGTCATCGATTTTGTATTGACCAACTGTCTGCACTCTAGGTTGCGCCAGATCCTGGTGCTGACCCAATATAAGAGCCATTCGCTCCAAAAACACCTGCGCGACGGCTGGTCGATCTTTATTGATAAGAAACACATGCTTTTGAAATTGAGTGAGCTGTCCTGATGTTGTGGGCATGGAAAGACGAGACATGAGATTGCTGTCATTTGCGGCGCGCGTCTTGCTCGACGGCTCCGATCGGGTCCAGGCGCTCTCTGCCCCAGGCGAAGGTGAGGCGCCAGACGAGGGCGAGGTCTGGGAGACTATGGGGGTCTGTGTCTTTGCCTACGAGCGCGGCAGGGGCAAGGATCGGGATCTCGCGCACGACCTGATCGCCGATCATCTGGGGCTTGGGGTCTTTGCCTATCGCTTCGGCGAGACACGTGGGCGGGTGACGCCCGATCGCTTCTGGTGCGATCTGGCTTCGATCGATGCCTATTATCAGGCCAATCTGTCGCTGTTGCGCCCCGACCCGCCGCTCGACCTCTATCAACCGGATTGGATCATCCGCACCTATCAGGGCCAGTGCCCGCCGGCACGCACGGTCCCTGGGCCCCTGAGCGGCACCGAGGGGGTGTTCTTCAACTCGATGTTGGCGGCAGGGACGGTGATCAGCGGCGGCGGGGTCAATCATTCGATCCTATATCCCCAGGTCAAGATCGAGGACGGGGCGATCGTCGAGGACTCGATCCTGTTCCAGGGGGTACAGATAGGGGCAGGCGCCCATCTTCGCCGCTGTATCATCGAAAAGGGGATCGCCATTGCCCCGGGCGAGCAGATCGGGCTGGATCTCAAACGCGACCGCGAGCGTTTTCTGGTCTCGCCGGATGGGGTGGTAGTGGTCACGGGGGATTCGATCGGCCCCGAATGAATGGCGATCTCCATTACCCATCGCCCTGAGTTCGCCCCCGCCGCACTGCGCGATATCTGCGCTCTCTTATTGACCGCCTATGGACCTCAGGGCTGGTGGCCCGCCGAAACGCCCTTCGAGGTCATGATCGGGGCGATCCTCACCCAAAACACTGCCTGGGCGAACGTCGAACGGGCGATCGAAAACCTCAAGGCCCGGGGCGCACTCGCTGCCGAGACGATCTTGGGCCTTACGCCCGCTGTACTGGCCGAGCTCATCCGCCCTGCCGGTTATTTCAACGTCAAGGCGCAGCGGCTGCGCGAATTTTGTCTGTTTTATCAGGCATCCGGTGGCTGGGATGGGCTAGCGGGTCTGCCGACCTCAACGCTGCGCCAGCGGCTGCTTTCGATCAAGGGGATCGGGCCGGAGACGGCGGATGATATCCTGCTCTATGCCTTTGCCCGCCCCGTCTTTGTGATCGATGCCTATACGCGCCGGATCTTTACGCGCCTGGCCCTGATCCGGGGCGATGAGCCCTATGAGACCCTGCGCCTGGCCTTTGAATCGGCGCTCGGGCCTGACGTCGGGCTCTATCAGGAGTACCATGCGCTATTGGTCGAGCACGCCAAACAGGTCTGCGGCGCCCGCCCGCGCTGTTCTGGGTGTGTGCTGAATGGGCAGTGCACTCTACCTGTTTCGGTGTTGACCTAGGGGGCAAGGGCATCTCACCCGTCACCCCCTGTCTTTGGGACACCGGCGCTACACCCGTTCGGTCAGTACGGGATGAGGGGGATGAGCGACGGCAGTCCTCTCGTTCGCCTCTGCCTTGCGCCGCAATGACGACGACATCGACGGTACCAGATAGATCATGCCACGCGTTGATACCAAACTCTTTTATGGCTGCGCCTTTGAGGTCCACGGCGAGACGCCGCGCGGCGTGCAGTGGAACTCGGTCGATAATCAAGAGGTGCGTTTTCGCGTCTTGCGTGAATTCTTATCCCCTGACCTATCGGGTCTAACGCTCGTGGATGCAGGCTGCGGTTTTGGCGATCTGTATCTGTATCTCACCCGTCAGGGTGAGGTGGTGGGACGCTATATTGGGATCGACGTCATGGCGCCGATGGTCGAGGCGGCGCGCCGGCGCACCGGTTGCGAGATCCTGCTTTGCGATATCCTCGATGAATCGAGCGAGCTCCCCCCAGCCGATGTCTATCTCTGTAGCGGGGCGATGAATACCTTTACCCGCAAGGAGACGCGCTGTTTCATCGAACGCTGTCTCGATGCCAGTCGCCTGGGGTTTGTCTTCAATCTGCTCAAGGGTTGGAATACCTCCACCATCTATAACCTATATCTGCCCCGTGAGATCCGCGCCCTAGCCCGCGAGCTAGGCGTCGACTGCGAGATCCGCGAGGGCTATCTGGCGACCGACTTCAGCGCTGCGTTCTGGAAGAATGGACGCGAAGGCTAAACAACCAAATCCCCGTCTGTCATAGGACACCGCGATGCTCGATCCCCGTTTGTTGCGCACTGACCTCGCTTGGGTGGCCGCTCAGCTGGCACGCCGTGGTCTTACCATTGATACCGCACGTCTCCAGACGCTCGAATCCGAGCGCAAACAGCTCCAGATCCAGGTCCAGGAACTGCAAAACCTGCGCAATACGCGCTCCAAGGCGATTGGGCGCGCCAAGGCAGAGGGTCAGAACATCGAACCCCTATTGGCCGAGGTGGCCGATCTCGGCGATCAGCTCAAGGCCGCCGAAGCACAGCTTGCCGGCATCCAGACGGCGCTTGACGAGGTTGCCTTGACCCTGCCCAACATCCCCGATCCCAGCGTCCCCGAGGGGCGGGGGGAGTCGGACAATCGCGAGGAGCGGCGGTGGGGAACCCCGCCAATCTTCGCCTTTGCGCCCAAGGATCATGTCGATCTGGGGTCACAGTACGGTTGGATGGACTTTGAAGCGGCTGCCAAGTTATCTGGCGCGCGTTTCGTTACCCTCTCTGGCCCCTTGGCGCGTCTCCAGCGTGCGCTCATCCAGTTCATGCTCGATGTCCACACCCAGCAGCACGGCTATACCGAGGTCTATGTCCCCTATCTGGTCAATGCCGACTGTCTGCGTGGAACGGGGCAATTGCCCAAGTTCGAGGCTGATCTCTTCAAGGTTCCAGGCGAGCGGACCCTGTATCTGATCCCAACCGCAGAGGTGCCGGTCACCAATTTGGTGCGCGAGCGCATCCTCGAACCCGAGGAGCTGCCCTGCAAATGGGTCGCCCATACCCCCTGCTTTCGCAGCGAGGCAGGCTCATACGGCAAGGACACCCGCGGCATGATCCGCCAGCATCAGTTCGAGAAGGTCGAACTCGTCCAGATCGTCCGACCCGAGGAGGGGCCACAGGCGCTCGAGGCGCTCACCGGCCATGCGGAGGCCATCCTGCAGCGCCTGGGGCTGCCCTATCGCGTGGTGAGCCTCTGCACCGGCGATCTAGGCTTTTCTGCTTGTAAAACCTATGACCTGGAGGTCTGGCTGCCAGGACAAGGGACCTATCGCGAGATCTCATCCTGCAGCCACTTCGGGGATTTTCAGGCGCGTAGGCTCCAGGCGCGCTGGCGCAACCCAGAGACCGGCAAGCCGGAACTCGTGCATACGCTCAATGGCTCGGGTTTGGCTGTCGGGCGCACCCTGGTTGCGGTGATCGAAAACTACCAACAGGCCGATGGCAGTATCCTAGTGCCCGAAGCCTTGCGGCCCTACATGGGTGGGCTGGAGCGTTTGGCATAAGGGGTAGGCGCACAGGTGGTTGCGCCCGGGATCAACACTGGCCAAAGAGTGAGTCCAGGGAGTCGGCGGTTGCCGCAGCCCGGATGTAGGCGTCGATCTCGGTTTCTTCGGTCAGCCGGGCGATGCACTCATCTACCCATGCTGGCAATGGTCCGAAACGCCCCTCGATCACTGTCTTGAGCGCCGCCTGTTCGCCCGACAGCCGGCCTTGAGTGATCCCTCGTTCAACTCCTTGTTCGATGCCTTTTCGGACACCCATCTGAAGATGCGTTCTCCGGGAAAACACAACGCTAGTGCCCCGACGGTCATCATCAGACGCCCTGCCATGGGTTCATTCTAGCGCTGTGCCTGATTCAGATTGAGCGGTGCATCCTCCAAGACGCGAGAGGTGCCTAGCTCTTTATACCGTTATAGCGGATCGGGTGCGCCGAGCGGATGTGCCCAATGATAGGGCGCCATCCGCGCAGATCACCGGAGGTATATGATCAGGGATCAAGGGCCTCATCGATATAACTGAGCATGCTGTCCTTTATTGCGCTCTGCGCCCTGCTTTGGATCGGCTTTCATCTCGGCGCGGGCTATATGGTCCAGCGCCTGCCGCTTGCCTGGATCGCGCGTCTACCTATTGTGGGGGAGACCTATGGCTGGGAACGCGGTGGGCGCATCTATGAGCCCCTCGGCGTCCGCTGCTGGAAGATCCATCTGCCCGATGGCGGTGACCTGTTGGAAGGGGGCTTTGCCAAACGCCATCTCAAAGGGCGCGATCGCGCCTATCTTGAGCGTTTTGCCCAGGAGACCAGCCGTGCCGAGCTTGGGCACTGGCTCACCTGGGCGCTAGCCTTAAGCTTTTTCCTCTGGACCCCCTGGTGGCTGGTCCTGATCATGGTCTTATACGGCGGCTTGATCAATGTGCCATTCATCCTGGTGCAGCGTTACAACCGCGCCCGCATCCAGCGGGTCATTGCCGGCAAACAAGAGCGCAGCCTCGCTTCACCTCATCAGGCCGAGCGATAGGCCGGGCATTTGACCAAGCGTTCCGTCTCTCCCATCAGGGGATTTTCCGCCACCGCCTTGCAACGAGGCCCACTCAGATGGCCCAATGCGCGACAAGCCCCGTCCTTCAAGGCGAGGAGGATGGCAAATAGCGCCTGTCATTGCACTTCTCGGTCGAACACGCATGAGCAGAATGACTTTAGCGCCCCCGTCGTCCTTGTTGACCTCCTTGAACCTGAAGACGAGGGGATAGGACAGCGCACCATCAAGTGTCTGCGCCCTCAGCCTTTACCTGCCCATGAGCGATACGTCTATGCAGCGCCTTGTTGTCCCCGTACTAACCGATAGATCAGCCAGCCAGACCCGATGGTGACCGCGCTACTGAGCACGACCAAGGGGCGCTCATGGATGGCATGGAGGATCATCCAGGCCATGAGCAAGATAAAGGCGAGGGTGGTGAATGGATGGCTCCAGGTGCGATAAGGGCGCTGAAGCATGGGTTCACGGTGACGCAGGACAAAGACCCCGGCCACGGTCAAGGCGGTAAAGATCGACAGGGTCAAACCCGCATAGCTGACCAGCGCCTCGAAGGTCGAGGTCCAGAGCATCAAGAGCGCAAGCCCTGATTGCAGGGCGATGGCCAGCACTGGCCCCCCGCCATGACGCCGCCGCGCAAGCAGCGCGATCGTTGGATAGTCATACCCCATCGCCTCATAGACCCGCGGGCCGGTCATCACTAGGGCACCGACCATCGAGACGAGACCCAGGGCGATCAAAGCGCTCAATAGCCTGCCGCCCGCTTCACCCAAGAGAGCGCTGGCTGCGACATGGCCAACCCGCTCGTTGGCGGCGGCGAGCTGATCGGCAGGTGCCGCGGCGAGAAAGACGGCGTTGACCCCGAGATAGAGCAGGGTTACGAGCAGGGTACCGAGCAGAAGCGCAACCGGCAGCCAGCGTCCAGGGTCTTGGACCTCGCCCGCGACATAGGCCGCGGCGTTCCAGCCGCTATATGCGTAGGAGATATAGATCAAGGCCACCGCAAAGGCCGGTGACAAGATAGTCTGGGCCACAGGCGGGTTGCCATCACCGAGCAGTTGCTGGGGAGAGCCCGACCACAGACCGCCAAGGATGAAGAGCAAGAGCAATAGGATCTTAAGCAGGGTGAACAGATCTTGCAGGCGGCTGCCGGTCTCAAGACGCAGGGTATGCTGGATGGATGCGGCCAGGATCAGGATAGCGCCGGCCATGCTTGGCGCTAAGAGCTCCATCCCCAGCGCGAGATTGAGATATTCACCAAAAGCCAGGGCGCTGGCGGCGATCGGTGCGGCAAAGCCGACGACGAGCGAGGTGAAGCCGGCGACAAAGCCGATCGCCGGATGATAGATCCGTTTGAGCAACTGGTACTCGCCGCCATTATGCGGCAGGGCTGCCACCAGTTCGGCATAGGCGAGCGCCCCACAACCCGAGGCCAATCCGCCTACCAGCCAGGCTAAGAGCACGGCCGGTTCCGATCCCAGGTCGCGCAACAGAAAGCCGCTGGTGGTAAAGACCCCGGTGCCAATCATGGTCGCCACCACCAGGAGGGTTGCGGTCTGAGGTTTGAGATGCTTGGCAGACATTGACATGGCACCTGACAGCTGGATCAACTTGGGGCGGAAGATCTGGAGAGGGAGACGAAGATCTGCCACCAGGGTAGCAGCTTATCCATTGCCTGGACCGATCTAAAAATAGGCCTTGCCGAAGGTGCTCAGCTGCGCATCCACCCAATCCACAGATCTATCCGTCCCAACGGGGTATTTTATGGGGTTGACCGCGCCGGTCAAACGCGCAATTCCTGATCTATCAGGTTATCCTCTGACTTTGCGCAAACCATGCCTCCAGCCAACGGGCCAACAATACCTGATCCCATGTCCCAAACCGCTGAACTGATCCGCTTGTCCGATCTGCCGCCCGACATCCCCGCTCGCTTGACCGAGATCCAAGGCGGGCGTCAGCTTACACGGCGCTTGCTCGCTTTGGGGCTGCGCCAGGGTTCGCCGGTTCAGGTCATCCAGCGGCGTGGTCGGGGTTTGGTCGTGGCGAGCGGGGAGCTGCGGATCGCGGTCGGGATAGGGATCGCCGATAAGCTCTGGGTCAGCATGGAGGCTGAGCCTGGGGAGACCGAGCCAGTAGCGAGCACAATAGAACCATCTCAGCCGGCCGGTGCCGATCAGCTAGCAGGTTTAGACCGGTGAACGACCCCCGTATCCCTCTCACCGTTGCCTTAGCCGGTAATCCCAACTGTGGCAAGTCGGCCCTGTTCAATGCCCTGACCGGTATCCGGCAGACCACAGGCAACTGGCCCGGGGTGACGGTCGAGCGCAAGGAGGGTCATCTCGAACTGGATGGGCGCAGGATTCGGGTCATCGATCTACCTGGGATCTATTCACTCGATGCCAGCTCGCTCGACGAACGGGTGACGCGCGACTATCTCTTGTCGCGCGAGGCGGATCTGATCATCAATGTCCTGGATGCCGCCAACCTCGAGCGGCATCTGTATCTCACCGTCCAGCTCCTCGAGATGGGTGTGCCCGTATTGATCGCGATCAACATGATGGATGTCGCCCGCCGGCGCGGCATTCAGATCGACACCGACCGTCTCTCGCAGGCGCTGGGCTGTCCGGTGGTTCCAGTGGTTGCGGTCACCAAAGAGGGGCTGACCGAGCTTCAGGCGCGCCTCTTGGCGGTGGCAGAGGGGCGCGAACCCGCAGGCACGCCGCTGACCCATGGCGAGTGCGTCGAGTCGGCAGTCATGCAGCTCTTGCCGTTGCTGGACGGCGGGGCCCCAGGTGTCGAGCGTGCCAATGCCCGCTGGCTGGCCCTCAAACTCTTGGAGTCAGACCCCACCGCTGAACAACGAGCCAGCCAGGAGATCCTGGCGTTGGTGCAGACCCTGCGCCAACAGATCGCCAAACGCACCGCTGAGGAGGCCGATCTACACATCGCCGATACCCGTTTCGGCCATGCCCACGCCTTGGCGCAACAGGTGATGCGCAACACCAGGCGTCTCGAGCGCACCCTGTCGGATCGCATCGATCAGGTGGTGCTCAGCCGCTGGCTAGGTATCCCTTTGTTTTTGCTTATGATCTATCTGATGTTCGTCTTTACGATGAACATCGGCGGGGCCTTTGTCGATTTCTGTGACCAGGCGGGTCAGGCGCTTTTTGTGGATGGGCTCGGCGTACTGTTGCGCTCGCTCGGCGCACCTGAGTGGTTGATCCTGATCCTGGCCGAGGGGATCGGCGGAGGGCTACAGGTGGTCGGGACCTTCATCCCGATCATCACCAGTCTGTACATCGCCCTCTCGATCCTCGAGGACTCGGGCTATATGGCGCGGGCGGCCTTTGTCATGGATCGCTTCATGCGCTCGATCGGGTTGCCGGGCAAGGCGTTCGTCCCCTTGATCGTCGGCTTTGGCTGCAATGTGCCTGCAGTGATGGCCACACGCACCCTGGAGAGCGAGCGCGAGCGCAAATTGACCATCCTGATGAACCCTTTCATGTCCTGCGGGGCGCGTCTGCCGGTCTATGCCCTATTTGCCGCGGCCTTCTTTCCCCATTCTGGGCAAAACCTGGTCTTTGCCCTGTATCTGACGGGCATCCTGATCGCCATCCTCTCCGGTCTGGCGATGAAACATACCCTATTGCAGGGCGAAAGCTCGGGGCTTTTGATGGAGCTTCCTCCCTATCATCTGCCAACAGTTAAGGGTGTGTTGTTGCGTACCTGGGATCGGGTACGGCTCTTTTTGCGCGAGGCGGGACGGGTGATCGTCCTGATGGTCTTGGCACTCAATCTGCTGACCACCATTGGCAGCGACGGCAGCCTCGGCAATCGCGACAGCGAACAATCGCTCCTAGCCGAGATCAGCCGCGCCGCCACCCCGCTCTTTGCCCCGATGGGGATCCATGAGGACAATTGGCCGGCGGTACTGGGGATCTTTTCCGGGGTCTTGGCCAAGGAGGTGATCGTCGGAACAATCGATGCGCTCTATGGTCGCCTCGCTGAGGAGTCGCATCCCATAGACCCCGAACCCTTTGATCTATGGCGGGTGCTGGCAGAGGCGATTGCCTCGATCGGCGAAAACCTCGAGGCATTGGGCACACGTCTCCTCGATCCCTTGGGGCTCTCTGGGCTGAGCGATCCCCAAGGGGCCGCCGCCGAGGAAGGTGTTCAGGCTGCGACCTTTGGCGCTATGGCCGAGCGTTTCGATGGGCCCACCGGTGCCTTTGCCTATCTACTCTTCGTGTTGCTGTATTTTCCCTGTGTCGCCACCCTGGGGGCGATCATGCGCGAGGCGGGTCTTAAGTGGGCGGCATTCGTTGGGCTGTGGAGCACGGGCGTGGCCTTTTTGACTGCAACCCTGTTCTATCAGGCCGCGACCTTCGAGCGCGCGCCCCTCGCGGCAAGCCTGTGGATCGGCGGGGGGCTTGCAGTCTTTGCAGCGGTCTTGCTGGTTCTTCGGCTCTGGGCAAGGCGAGAGGATCAATAGCTCGGCTCATAAAGGCCCAGCCTAGTTATTGATAAGAAACACATGCTTTTGAAATTGAGTGAGCTGTCCTGATGTCGTGGGCATGGTAAAGACGAGACATGAGATTGCTGTCGTTTGCGGCGCGCGAAGAGCGGCGGCGTGGCTGGAGGTATGAAGCGATAGGCGCGCAGAGGGGATTGTTGGGCGCAGGGGTGTTCGACATCTGCAAAGGCTATGGGCGCGAAGGGGCTCAAGGACAAGCGGGGTGGGTGCAAGGTGGGTGAGAAGCGGGCGCTGTTGGCGGAGCAGGACGCCCAGATACGCAAGCTCATGTGCGACGGGACGCCGGATCAGCTGAAGCTGCCGTTTGCGCTGTGGAGCCGGCAGGCGGTGCGGCAGTTGATCCTCGACCGTTTTGGCATCGAGCTCAGGCCGCAGGGGGAGGGCAAGTACATGGCGCGCTGGGGATTGACGCCCCAGAAACCGATTCGGCGCGCCTATGAGCAA
This sequence comes from Caldichromatium japonicum, assembly GCF_011290485.1. Taxonomy (GTDB): domain Bacteria; phylum Pseudomonadota; class Gammaproteobacteria; order Chromatiales; family Chromatiaceae; genus Thermochromatium; species Thermochromatium japonicum. The sequence continues at coordinate 2,980,550 of NZ_CP048029.1, forward strand.
AGCCCGCCGGCGGGCAAGACGTGGCTTGAGGAGACCTACCCGGACATTGCCCGGCGCGCCAAGGCCGAGGGCGCCGAAATCCACTGGGGCGATGAAACGGGGCTGCGCTCGGACGAGGTGCGCGGGCGCTCTTATGCGCCGGCGATCAAGACGTCCGAGATTCGCGTCACGCACCGTCGCGAAGGCCTGTCGGTGATCTCGACGCTGACCAACCGCGGCAAGGTGCGTCGGAAGGCGTTCGCGGGGGCGATGAACGCCGACATCCTGATCGACTTCATGAAGCGGCTCGTCAAGGACGCCAGGGGCAAGAAGATCTTCCTCATCCTCGACAACCTGCGCGTGCATCACACCAAGCCAGTCAAGGCGTGGCTGGCTGCATGCGCCAATCAAATCGAGGCCTCCTCCCTCCCCCCCTACAGTCCAGCACTGAACCCCAACGAGATGCTCAAAGCCACCATCACCGCGCAGGCGCCCTCCCGCGCCAAGGACGATCTGAAGAAGGCGACCGTCAGCCACCTGCGCCGCCTTCTCAATTCCCCCCAACGCATCATGCGCTACTTCCAGCATCCCAAGCTCCATGATGCCGCGTAATACAAGTTCATTGGTTTCGGATCAATAAACAGAAGGCCGTCTGGGAAAGCACCTCGGCAATCAGGCAAGGGGTCTACTGAAAGAACGTGCTCTCCTCGAGATAAAAAAAGATTACCCGCGATCCAGTGAGGGGCAAGGGTCCCGCCGGTCATGACAAAGATCTGACCGGCCAGATACTCATGGCGCACTGCCTTTCTGTTTGCCGCGCAGATCGTCCTCATGGCTAAAGGGGCGGCAAACATCGCCAGCAGATCTTTAGGTGGGTCTTGGGATGGTTTTGGACGGCATAGTACTCCGCTAGAGCCATTGGCTGTAAACAGACCTGTAGGCGGGGACCGCGTGGGTTGCTTTGCTGGATCGATAAGGCCGTGCACCGCCCTGAGCGCTTTGTATCCGGCCTGTGGTTTGCTGGCCCGGAGGTCAGTTTGACCGGCCTTTGAGTATGGCGCGCAGTGCGCACCCTCATTGATCTTCGGTAAGTGCGGATAGGGGCATGTTGTTATCCTGGCCGACCTGGATCATCCATCTCCTCACCGTCAGCGAATGGGCGCTAGCGCTACTGTTCTTTTGGCGCTACGGACGTCTGATCCAGCGTTCTGAGCTTCAGCGCTTTGCCTTCGCTATGACCCCGCATCTTGCCGCTGGCCTTGCAATCTTGGGCTTTCATCTCAGCGGTGATACCTGGCATGTCCTGCTTGAGGGCGCCAGAGCCTTGAACCTCTTGGGAAGCCTGTTGCTGCTAGCTGCGACCTCGACGATGCTGCCAACGCTTAGGCCCCTGCGCCCTTGGCTGTGGTCCATCGTGCCCCTCGGCGTGGTGTGGGCCTTGGTCGTCCATTGGCCACCGGTCGGGGAAGAGGGCCTCAAGATCCTGCGCCTCGCTAATCTGGCTTATCTCTTGTTTTTGATCAGCCTCCTTGCGGTCTATCGTGCCGATCAGCGGCTGTTCTCACCGCTTTCGATCGCTGGATTCTGCTTTCTGCTCGTCTTTGTCGCAGTGACGATCGCAGCGACCCATCTTGCGACCGCACGCTGGGGCCTGCCAAGCCTGTCGCATGCCGATCCCCTCCATGGCTTCAGCGAGTCCTTTCTGTCCGTCGCCAATCTCTTGGTGGCCTGGGGTGCCTATCGGCGGCTCAAGGAGGCCCAGATCAGGGCCTAAGCGCGGTGGCGTTGGAACAGGTCGCGCGGCAAGGTCCTACAAGCGCCCTGAATTGCGCGCCGAGAGGCCGTCTCGATCCCAACCCTTCTGCCACACCGTATCGCCCTTCTGCAAACCAGTAGCCTGTAATGGATTCCAGTTTGCGCCGGAATGACGACGACAATGGTTGCCCCTATCCTCCGTCATGTCGGCACAGGCCGATCGACGCTCGCCCCAGGGTGATCGCTGACTCTTTTATAGGCGCAACTCCAAGGCCCAGGGCCATCGGATGGTAGTGTGCTGACTCTCAATCAAAGCTTGGTCTTTTGCACTACGGGCCATAAAAGACTCCTTATCATGGCGAATTGAAGACTGCATCGTGTCACACAACGACAACCGCGCAACACGCGTATCAGGATCTGCACCCACAGACACGAACGAGCATTCACGGATTAGCGGGTTTTCAAAGACGGCAGCAATATTGAGTGTCTGACCATTAACTTGGATCGGTTCAGACAACTCGTGCAGATTTGCAGACATACCGACAGATAGCTGCAGCGGAAAACCCTCGCTCATTAGTTGAGCAATCCGTCTGCCAGCCTCAGTCGCAGTAGTCAAGACGCCATCAATGTGCAACTGTGCCACACCAGTCTCAGATAATGCGCGAAAGATGCGACCACGCCCTGCAATCGCCTCGATACGGCTATCATGGTTTTCAAGTACTGGGATCTCATCGCCATCAGGGTTTTGCAGCCCGGATAGATCGATCGCCACATCACCCATCCAACTGTATACAGGAATAACACCGCCTGAATAAGCTAACCCTGTGAATCGTACAGGCGCGCCTGCTTTGGCTTCGGCTACACTAACCGCTAATGTCAGATCAAGAAAGCGAGTGTGTGGTTTATCCATACTGAACGAGAGTGCCAAGATGATAAAAGGCGTTCAATAGGAATGGAATCCAACCCTACTTTCTACGAATGTATGAGAAATAAAAGCATTCGAACGGGGTTATTTGGCAAAACGGAAGGAATTTTTTATACTCCAACCAAGCCGCACGACGTCTAGGACGTTAGGCCGGGGGATGGTTAAAACCATGTACATCCGGCAGTGTTGCGGCTTCATTTCTTGCGCTTGTACATTGTGAAGGGCACGACATACCGCCTTCGCACTTCAAGCACAATTCTATAGACAAAAACCCCATCTCCCGCCTCGGCCTCAATACGCATTGCGCCATTCCTTGAGCGCGCAGGCGTACCAAGTTTGATCGAAAGCGCGTTTTTGATCAAATCGCCTATCTTCAGCAAATCCTCAACTGTGATCGGTTCTTGCCCACGCAAGCGCTCTTTATCAAGACCATGGCTATCATGAATATATAGCACATAATCGTGATCCAGCGCGAAGTCTCGCGTTCGGGGTTTAACGCCAAGTGTTTCTAGCGCTGCTGCGATGCCACCAGATAAGCTTTTCAACACTAAAGGCGATTGCTTCGCCTGCCTATTGCGATATGTGCAAAAGCGTCTGCAGTTAGCAAGCAGGCGGGTGGTCATGGTAAGAGGTTGATTGCGAGATCGACCTTGAACCCTGAAGGAGTGCAAACCATGACCACAGGCAAGATTAAGAGGAAGTTGTCGGCAGTGGAAGCGGTGGCGGGCGACCGTGACCTGAAGGAGGCGCTGCTGAAGGAGGCGCTCTAGGCAAGTGCTGGAAGGCGAGATGACCGAATTTCTGGGGGCGGCGCCGGGCGAACGGACAGAGCGTCGCAACGGCTAGCGTGCTGGCGACTCAAGCCGCGGTCTGGTGACTCGGATCGGCAAGCTGGAGTTGCGCGTGCCGCGGGACCGGAGCGGCGAATTCTCCACGGCCTTGTTCGAGCGCGATGCCAGGAGCGAGAAGGCCCTGGTGGCGGCCTTGGCCGAAAGGTATGTGCAAGGCGTCTCCACCCGCAAGGTCAAGGTTATCACCGAAGAGCTCTGTGGCCACAGCTTTTCGGCCAGTGCCATCAGCAGCATCAACAAAGGGCTTGACGAGTCACTGGCGCGGTTTGCCAACCGCCCCCTGGACGAAGAGCCTATCCTTACCTGATCCTCGATGCCCGTTACGAGAAAGTACGGGATGCGGGCGTGATCAGCCACCGGGCGGTACTGATCGCCATCGGCATCAATTGGGAAGGACAACGACAGGTGTTGGCCGTCGAACTGGCCAATCGGGAAAGCCAGAGCAGCTGGAAGGACTTCCTGACCCGCCTGAAGGAGCGTGGCCTGTCCGGTGTCGAATTCGTCGTTGTCCTTCGACCATGCGGGCCTCAAGAAAGCTATCCGCAAGGTGCTGACCGAAGCCGCCTGGCAGCGCTGCTCTGTGCATTTCCTTGAGGATGCCCTGGACGACCTGCCTCGGCGCGCGGACGACGATTGTCTTCAGGAGCTACGCTGGATTTACGACCGCCGCGACATCCAGGAGGCCCATCGTGACCTCTCGGCCTGGATCGCCAAATGGGCGGGCAAGTATCCGAAACGGGTCGATTGGGTGGAAGCGAACATCACCGAGACGCTGACCTTCTACCGATTGCCGCGCGCCCACCACAAGCACATGAAGCGCACGAACATGCTGGAGCGGCTCAACGAGGAGATCAAGCGCCGCACTCGCGTGGTGCGGATCTTCTCTAACGCCGAGTCCTGCCTGCGGCTGATCCGCGCGCTGTGCGTCGAAACCCACGAGGCGTGGCTTAAGGACAGCCGTTACCTGAACAGGATGCTGCTCGCGGAGCAGAAAAAGGAGGCATTGCGACTGGCCGCCTGAGGCAACCGCGCAGTTGGCGCCGCTGCGGGCTACGCCCGTTGTGCCGCCAACTGCGCAAACAGGATCAACCATTTACCCGACCACGATTTTGCACAACTTGACGCACACAACTCAGACGCCTTTCCTGCAAGGTTGAGGCGGCCAAGGTCGGGGCTGGGTTTGCGCCAAGGGCCAGACTGCCAAAAGGCACAAGGCTTCCGATCTTGAAGAATCGAAGGAAATCCTCTGCGATGTTGGCAAGGCTGCACAATGTCCGAGCGGACTTCACACATAAGCTCACGACCCGGCTCTGCCGCGAAAACCAAGGGGTGGTGATTGAGGATTTGAACGTCAAGGGCATGCTGGCGAACGAACGGCTTGCCCGCGCCATCAGCGACCTGGGCTTTGGCATGTTCTGCTTGCAGATGGAATACAAGGGGAAATGCTACGGCGTCTGGTTGGTTTTAGCTGATCGCTGGGATCCGAGCAGCCGCCTGTGTTCGGTCTGTGGTTGGGAGAATGAGATGTTGGCGTTGAAGGATCGGGAATGGACGTGTCCTCAATGCGGCACGCGCCATGATCGGGACATCAATGCCGCGCTCAATCTCAAACGGCTGGCAACCGCAACTGCCCTACCCGTGGCGAGTCCGTCCGGTAACGGCGGAGCTACAGCAGAGAGGGTCTCTGCCGTAGTCGGGAAAGTCACGCCTGTCAGAGACGAATGCGCTCCGCATTCGGGGCAGGAAGAGCACAGTGCGCCTGTTTGCGCACTGTCTTGAGAGCGGAGACTGCCAGCGTTGAGGCGAGGCAAGGTGATAGGACCTCGCTGGCCGGCACTCAAAGGTCTTACTTACCGATACAGAAGCTCGCAAAGATGCGATCCAAAAGGTCCTCGCTGCTGAACTTGCCGGTGATCTCCCCCAGCGACTGCTGGGCCGCTCGCAGTTCCTCGGCGACCAACTCAGGGCTTTGTCCCGCGGCGAGATGCTCAGATGCGGCAAGAAGCGAGCCCTTAGCGCGTCTTAGGGCATCGAGATGACGGCGCCTGGCGCTGAACGCACCCTCCGGGTGGGGGCTCAAGCCCACTTGGTGCTTGATCTGGGCCTTAAGAAGCTCTAGACCCCCGCCTGTCTTGACCGAGAGCGCGACCTCGACCTCTTCCCCTTCGGCCTTGATTCCTGGCGACTCGCCCAGGAGATCGATCTTGTTGCGGACACGGATGAGCGGAACCCGCGGCGCAAGGCTTGGGCACACCCCTTCGTCGAGACCGCGGGCGGCATCATAGACCCAAAGGACGAGATCTGCCTGTTGCACCGCCTCCTGGGCGCGGCGCACACCTTCGCGCTCCACCGGGTCCTGGGTGTGTCTGAGGCCCGCTGTATCGATGATGTGGATGGGGAGCCCCTCGATCTGGATGTCGAAGCGCAATAGATCGCGGGTAGTGCCCGGGATGTCGGTGACGATCGCGGCCTCCGATCCACAGAGCGCATTGAGCAGGCTGGACTTGCCGACATTGGGCGCACCGGCGATCGCTACGTTCAGCCCCTCGCGGATGCGCTGACCCTCATATGCCTCGGCGAGCAGCCGGTCGAGCTGGGCGATAAGCGCGGAAAGCCCATCAGCGACCTGGGCCCTTTCATCCGCAAGATCGAGTTCTTCATCGGGAAAATCGAGCGTGGCCTCTAGATGGACCCGAAGCTCGATCAGTCCCTCGACCAAGGCCTGGATGTGTTGAGAAAAGACCCCCTGCAGGCTGCGCGCCGCCAGGCGCGCAGCCAATGCCGTCGAGGACTCGATCAGATCGGCGACCGCCTCGGCCTGGGTGAGATCCAGCTTGCCGTTGAGAAAGGCCCGTTCGGTAAACTCGCCGGGCCTTGCCAGACGCGCGCCGAACTCGAGGCAGCGGTGCAACAGCAGATCCATGACCACCGGCCCCCCATGCCCATGGAGCTCGAGCACATCCTCGCCGGTGTATGAATGTGGAGCGGGAAAATAGAGCGCCAATCCCTGGTCGATCGGGCTGCCATCGGCAGCAGAGAAGGTGCTCAGGGTCGCGTACCGCGGCCTGGGGAGGCGCCCGATGAGCGCCTCGGCGATTTGGCGAACGGCCGGACCGCTGACCCGGATGATGCCCACACCGCCTACCCCAGACGGGGTGGCGATGGCGGCGATGGTATCGCCCGCTCGCAATCCCATCCCTTAATGTCGGCGCTTAGCCATCTCGCGCTCGATGTCGCGGGTGATCTTCCACTGCTGGGCGATCGACAACAGGTTATTGACTGTCCAGTAGAGCACCAGACCCGAGGGAAAGAAGGCGAAGAAGACTGTAAAGATCACCGGCATGACCATGAAGATCTTGGCCTGGATAGGGTCGGGGGGCGGCGGATTGAGTTTCTGCTGCACGAACATGGAGACACCCATGATCAGTGGCAGGATGTAATAAGGATCGGGCGCCGACAGGTTATTGAGCCACAGCATGAAGGGCGCCTGGCGCATCTCGACGCTCTCCAACAACACCCAATAGAGCGCGATAAAGACGGGGATCTGCACAAGGATCGGCAGACAGCCACCGAGAGGATTGATCTTCTCGGTCTGATAGATCTCCATCATGGCCTGATTCAGGCGCTGTTTATCATCCCCGTAACGATCCTTGAGCGCCTGGATACGCGGCATGACCTGACGCAGATGGGCCATCGAGCGATAGCTGGACTCGGAAAGCTTATAGAAGGCCAGCTTGATCAGGATGGTCATGATGATGATCGCCCAACCCCAATTGCCGATCACGGCATGGATCCAGCTCAAGAGCCAGAAGATCGGCTTGGCGATGACGGTCAACCACCCATAATCGACCACCAGGTCAAGCCCAGGCGCGATCTTTTCCAAGGTATTTTGGAGTTTGGGGCCGATGAAGAGCCGATCGCTGAAATCCTGGGTTGCGCCAGGGGCAATGCTGATCGCGGTCGAATATTTACCGATGATATAGCGCCCGTTGTTTAACGCCTTGGTATAAAAGGTCTCTTGGCTACCGCGCGGAGGAACCCAGGCTGCCAAGAAATAATGTTGCATCATGGCGATCCAGCCATCAGTGACTGGACGATCGAGCTTGGCCTTAGGGATGTCCTCCAGCTTGATTTTTTTATACTTGTCCTCTGGGCTGTAATAGACAGCGCCCGTAAAGGTAGAGATAAAACGGGTCTCGTTCGGGTCGTGGTATTCGGTGCGCTGGAGCTGACTATAGGCGCGAGCGGTGATGGGTGATGGACCGTGGTTTTCGATGACCTGACGCACCTCGATCAGATAACTGCCACGGGTAAGGGTATAGATCTTTTTGACGACGATTCCGGCCTCGTGTGTCCATTCGAGGGCGATTTCCAAACGATCAACCCCGGGTTGCAATTCATAATGAGTACGGGGACTGCTAAAGAGCGCCTCATGGGTCGGCAATTGGTCACCGATCAAGCCGGACTGGACGATGAATAGATTGGGTGGGACAGGTTTCAAGAGCTGAAATCTATCCTCGGGGTGATCGGGGTTGACAGCATAGTCGAGCAACCAGGCACTCATGATGGTGCCGCCCCGCGGTGAGATCTCTAGGCGCAGGCGGTCGGTTTCGACCCGGATGGGGGTGACCTCGGGTAGTGCCTCAGCCGATCGGGATTCGCCTGGGTTTGTCGGGACAGACGGCAGTTCAGTCGTAGCGGGAATGGCTGCCGGGCCTTGGGTTTGTTCCTGCGCAACCGCTGGGGAAGGGGGACGGCCATAGTCCTGCATCCAGGACTCGTACAGCAAAAACAGGACCGCAGCAAGCGCAACAAATAGGATCAAGCGTTGGTTATCCATGGATCATGGTCTGCCTTTTTTCAGGGACTGGATCGACGCCACCCGGATGCCAGGGATGACAACGCAACAGACGACGCAGGGCCAAATAGACACCATAGACGACGCCATGGATGCGGATGGACTCAATGGCATATTCCGAACAAGTAGGATAAAAGCGACAATGCGGACCGATGAGTGGACTGATCAGGTATTGATAGAGCCGGATCGAGCCGATCAGGATGCGACGCATAGCAATTTCATGATTTGGTTCCAAGCCTGCTCCAGGTCGGCGAACAAGCGCCGATTGGACGCCTCCGCAGTGCCCTTACCACAGAGTACGACGATATCGACTGCTGGCAGGCCGCAGCGGGCGCGCCGAAAGCTCTCACGTACCAGACGTTTGAGCCGATTGCGCTTGACCGCACGGCGGGCGCACTTGCGCGAGATGGCCAGACCCAACCGCGCATGGCCGAGGCCATTGGCCCGGAAGATGACAACAAACCCCTTGCAGTACGCCCGCCGCCCTTCCGCAAAGACCTGCTGGAACTCGCGCGCCTTGGTTAACCGCAGTTTGCGTTTAAAGATCTGGTGGGCAGCGCTGGATCTTGGATCGGCGTTCAGGGGATCAGGCGTGCGCGGCCTTTGGCACGCCGGGCACTCAAGACCTTGCGTCCGTTGCGCGTGGACATACGAGCGCGAAACCCATGCGTGCGGACTCGTTTCAGGCGACTAGGCTGATAGGTGCGTTTCATCAGAAAGCTCCCGCGAGAGATAAGGATTGAGCCGAAGGATAAGGCTCGATTTAAAAGCTGATTAGGCTATGCCATCCACCATTTGCAAGTCAATGCCATCGCTTACAAACTGCCCCGCGCGCCTGTGGATAAGTCCAACGGGGAGCGCTAGACTGTTTTTTTGGCGACCCTGCGATCCAATCTTTAGGATGCGAGCAGGGTCTGGGCATCACTGATCAGAACCAGCACCAAAGCAGTATC